>JANTFY010000197.1 GCA_024763185.1 Gammaproteobacteria bacterium
CCGGGCCCCATTTCAATCAGGGTGGAAATGCCCAGATCGCGAATATGCTTTACACAGGCCACCCATAACACCGGTTGGTACAGTTGATATTTCAACAGTTCGCGGATTTCATCCACAGAACCTGCTGTTGAGGCATTTTGATTATGGATGACCGGGATTTTAGGCATACCAAGATCGATATCGAGCAATTGTTGATGCAGGGCATCTGCCGCGTCCTTCATCAGGGCACAATGCGAGGGCACGCTGACCGGCAATGGCAGTGCCCGTTTCGCACCCAGATCCTTGGCATTGACCATGGCTTTTTCAACACTTTGACGGTTACCGGCAATAACAACCTGACCGGGAGAATTAAAATTCACCGCGGAGACGATTCCATCAGATACCGATTCGCAGGCCTTGATCACGTCTTCATCCGACAGGCCGATAATGGCTGCCATGGCACCCTCCCCCTCGGCCACAGCGGATTGCATCAAACGTCCACGCTCCGCGACGAGTTTTACGGCATCGGAAAATTGCAAACTGCCTGCACAAACCAGGGCCGAGTATTCTCCCAGACTGTGACCTGAGCATAATTCAGCGACAGGCAAACCTGACTGTTGCCAGACGCGGTACGTGGCAACGCCGGCCGTTAACATGGCCGGTTGTGTGGTTTCGGTTTTATTGAGCTGATCGGCCGGGCCATTTATTACAATATCCTTGAGATCGTATCCCAAAGCTGCCGAAGCCTCGTCAAAGGTTTGGTTAACCAGGGGCTGGTTATCCCCCCAGTCCGACATCATGCCGACAGTTTGAGAACCCTGGCCAGGGAAAATAAATGCGAGTTTAGTCATTGTTATTACAGGTTTTAAAAAAAGCGGCATGTTAGCATATTTCAAAGCGCTTTTTTCAGTTGAGATTCCGCGTAAAAGGTGGATAATGACGCGGTTTTAGAATTGGATTGATACAGAATGCCTAAAGGCGACCATATAGAAATGAATGGCACGGTGATTGATACCCTGCCCAATACCATGTTCCGGGTAGAACTGGAAAACGGCCACGTTGTGACCGCCCATATTTCGGGCAAAATGCGTAAACACTACATCCGTATTTTAACCGGTGACAAAGTAACGGTTGAATTGACCCCTTACGATTTAAGCAAAGGCCGCATTACCTTCCGCGAACGTTAGTTTTACGGTTCTACGCCGAGTTTTTACGCTCGGCCTATCAGGCCTCTGCCTTTTCCCGGATTGTGGGTTTAGATTTGCACACCAGTTCACCATCCTTCACGTCAATCCTGACCTCACCACCACCAGCAAGCTGTCCGAACAGTAATTCATCGGCCAGCACCTGCTTGATCTCGTCCTGTATGACCCTTGCCATGGGGCGTGCACCCATCTTGGGATCATAACCTTTTTCAGCCAGATAACGTCTGGCAGCATCGGTTATGGTCAGGCTGACTTTTTTAGCGTCCAGTTGGGATTCAAGTTCGATCAGGAATTTATCCACCACGTTAAGTATGACGTTTGAATCCAGTTCATCAAACTGTATGGTGGCATCCAGGCGGTTGCGGAACTCGGGGGTGAATATCTTCTTAATGGCTTCACCGGCATCAGAGCTGTGGTCCTGAGTGGTGAACCCCATACTGGAGCGGCTGATCAGTTCTGCGCCGGCATTGGTGGTCATCACCAGAATGACGTTGCGAAAATCGGCCTTGCGGCCGTTATTGTCGGTTAAGGTGCCATTGTCCATGACCTGTAGTAACAGGTTGAAAACATCCGGATGGGCTTTTTCGATTTCGTCCAGTAATACCACCGAATAAGGATGTTTTAAAACTTCTTCGGTGAGTAATCCGCCCTGATCAAAACCGACATATCCGGGAGGTGCACCAATCAGACGCGACACGGTATGACGCTCCATGTATTCCGACATGTCAAAACGTATCAGCTCTATCCCCATAATATTGGCAAGCTGTTTACAAACTTCAGTCTTGCCGACACCGGTAGGGCCGGCAAACAGGAATGAGCCTACAGGTTTGGCCTCTCGCCCCAGACCTGAGCGGGACATTTTAATGGCTGAATCCAGTGCCTTAATGGCCTTGTCCTGGCCAAACACGACTCGTGACAGGTTTTTACCCAGATTTTTAAGCATCTCCATATCACTGGTGTTTACCGTTGAGGATGGAATTCGAGCGATATTCGACACGATCTTTTCTATGTCATGAATCCCAATGGTTTTTTTACGTTGTTTCTCAGGTATTAAACGTCTCTTGGCGCCGGCTTCGTCGATAACATCAATAGCTTTATCCGGCAAGTGCCTGTCATTAATATAGCGCGCCGATAATTCTGCCGCTTTTTTAAGGGCCTGCAGCGTATATTTGACATCGTGGTGCTCTTCAAACCGACTTTTCAGGCCTTTTAATATGTGGAAGGTTTCATCGATAGTGGGTTCGGGCACATCAATCTTTTGAAAACGTCTTGCCAGGGCGCGGTCCTTTTCAAACACACCCCTGAATTCCTGGTAAGTGGTGGAGCCGATACATTTTACTTCACCACTGGCCAGCACGGGTTTGATCAGGTTGGAGGCATCCATAACCCCACCAGAGGCAGAGCCGGCGCCAATGATCGTGTGTATTTCATCAATGAAAAGTACGGCGTGGGGTTCTTCCTTCAATTGCTTGATGACCGCTTTAAGGCGTTTTTCAAAGTCACCGCGGTATTTGGTGCCTGCCACCAAGGCACCCAGATCAAGTGAATATATGGTCGCATCCAGTAATACACCGGGCACCTCTTCCTCGGTAATACGGCGAGCCAGGCCTTCGGCAATTGCGGTTTTTCCGACGCCTGCCTCACCAACCAGAAGGGGATTGTTTTTACGCCGGCGGCACAGGGTTTGAACAACCCGTTCCACTTCATGTTCGCGCCCAACCAGAGGATCGATACTGCCGCTGATTGCCAGTTCGTTCAGGTTGACTGCGAACATTTCCAGAGGTTTTTCTTTTTCGGGAGCCTCGGAAAAAGAATCTGCATCCGAGGTAAAGGCAGATTCGTCGGCGATATCATCCAGGCGGCTGATGCCATGCGAGAGATAATTGGTGACATCCAGTCTCTCAATATTCTGGGAATGCAGTAAATAGACAGCCTGTGAATCCTGCTCGGAGAAAATGGCCACCAAAACGTTGGCACCAGAGACCTCACCCTGGCCGGATGACTGCACATGAAACAGGGCACGTTGCAGAACCCGCTGAAAGCCAAGTGTAGGTTGCGTTTCACGATCTTCATCCCCGAGCAACAAAGGTGTGTTCTGGTCGACAAAAATCTCGAGTTCCTTGCGTAATTTGCCGACGTCAGCACCACAGGCTTTTAAAACAGCTACCGCAGAATCATTCTCTGTCAGCATCAACAGAATATGTTCAACGGTAATAAACTCGTGTCGCTTTTCGCGAGCTTCGAGAAAGGCTCTATTCAATGATTGTTCGAGTTCTTTATTTAACATGTCGGCAACGGTTCGTTTAACTCTAAATATAGTCTAGTTGATATGGAAAATAGTTCTCAAGCTTCTTCCATTTCGCACAATAACGGGTGCTTATTTTCCCTCGAATGATTATTGACCTGTGCCACCTTGGTTTCGGCAATATCCCGGGTATACAGGCCGCAAACCCCGCGCCCCTGTTTATGCACCTGAAGCATAATTTGGGTTGCCTGTTCGCGATTATGATTGAAGATGGATTCAAGGATATGTACGACAAATTCCATTGGCGTATAGTCATCATTAATCAGAACCACCTTGAACAAGGGCGGTTTTTTAAGTTTGGGCTTGGTGTGCTCAAGCAAGATGGTGTCTTCATCATCAGTGCTATGGCTCATGCTGTAATTCCTGTTTTGAATATTAACTCCAAGATAATATCTGGCAGTTGCTTTTTCAATGTTATCAAGTCATAAATTAGCGAATAATTTAACTCCAACGGGATAGAATTTTTGCTAATATGCACACTCACAATAAAATGAATTATTGTGTTATTACAATAAGAGTTTTGGCTTATAGTAAACAAACAGACGTGAGGAAGTGTTATGGCCACAGGTACAGTTAAATGGTTTAGCAATGTAAAAGGCTACGGATTTGTAAACACTGATGAAAATGAAGATGAAGACATCTTCGTGCATTTTTCTGCGATTGAAATGGATGGTTATAAAAAGTTAACCTCCGGTCAGAAAATAGAGTTTGATATAAACGAAGGACCCAAGGGACTTCAGGCTCAAAACATTCGATCGGTTAATAATTAATATTTTTTAATATTTTTCCCCTCCCCTTGTTTTGACTAGCTCACACTAGTCACTACTGATGTTACCTTCGAGGAGTTATATAACTCTTCGAAGGCTTTTTCTTGTGTATAATCCCGAGATTATTTTATATCGCAGAGGATTTTTATGACTTATCAGAACATCAGCGTTCCTGACACGGGTAACGCAATCACAACCCATTCGGACAATAGTTTGAATGTCCCCGACAATCCTATCATCCCTTTTATCGAAGGCGATGGCATAGGTTCGGATATCACGCCTGCCATGAAAGTCGTGGTGGACGCTGCTGTTGAAAAGGCCTACGGCGGAAGCCGAAAGATTGAGTGGATGGAAATTTATGCCGGTGAAAAAGCAACCCAGGTGTACGGTGAAAATGAATGGCTGCCCGATGAAAGCCTACGGGCCATGCAGCAGTACATTGTATCCATCAAAGGCCCTTTAACGACCCCTGTCGGTGGTGGTATGCGCTCTCTCAACGTTGCCATTCGCCAGAAACTCGATCTGTATGCCTGCGTCAGGCCAATACGTTACTTTACCGGTATTGAAACCCCTTTGAAAAAACCGGAAGACACGGAAATGGTGATTTTTCGTGAAAATACCGAAGACATCTATGCCGGCATTGAATGGGAATCCGGTTCTGAAGA
>JANTFY010000198.1 GCA_024763185.1 Gammaproteobacteria bacterium
GCGTAATTTTGTCTGGTTGAACCTGTCAGTTGTGGTATTGATCGTGGCATCCGTCAGCCTGGTGGCTTTCAACCTGGTGGTACTCAAGATGTTGCCGTTCGATAACAAGTCCGAGTTTCAGGTCATCATTGATATGCCGGAAGGGACGGCACTGGAACAGACGGCCCGTGTGATCAATGAGTTGGGTGATTACATTGTGACAGTCCCTGAGGTGACCAATATTCAGGCGTATGCGGGTACTGCGGCGCCGATTAATTTTAACGGGTTGGTGCGTCAGTATTACCTGCGTGAAGGTGGGCATCTGGGTGATATACAGGTGAATTTGATCGATAAGTCCAAACGTGAACGCAGCAGTCATGATATTGCGCGCTCGATGCGTGATGATTTGCAACGTATCGGTAAACGATTCAATGCCAATGTAAAACTGGCCGAAGTCCCGCCGGGTCCGCCGGTGCAGGCACCACTGGTGGCAGAAGTTTATGGATTGGATTACCAGGGTCAGATTGAGGTGGCCAAGCGCATGCGGCCGGTCTTTGAATCGTCGCAAGACATTGTTGATGTTGATGATTCCATCGAATTTCCGGCAGATCGATATATCGTGCATATCGATCGCCAGAAAGCCGCGACTTTTGGTATCAGCCAGGGGGAACTGGTCTCGGCCATCAATACCGCGCTGGAAGGGCAGGATATCGGTTATATCCACGGCAATAACGTCAAGTTTGCCACTCCGATCCGTTTGAACCTGCCGACGGCAAGCAAGGAAGATTTGTATGCCACCCTGTCACTCAAGATACGTTCACTCAGTGGCCAACTGATTGCTTTGTCAGAACTGGTCAGTATCGAATCCAGCAAAATAGAAAATGTGGTTTATCACAAGGATCTGCTGCCGGTAGTGTTTGTCACCGGTGACATGGCTGGTGAATTGGACAGCCCGTTATACGGCATGTTTGATATTGCGGGCCAGCTTTCTGAGCAACAGCCCGAACTGCAACAGTCGTATATTAATCAACCGGATAATCCCTATCAGTTCAGTATTAAGTGGGATGGAGAATGGCAGGTAACCTATGAAACCTTCCGCGATATGGGGATCGCTTATTCCATAGGCTTGATAATGATATATCTGCTGGTGGTGGCGCAATTTAAGTCTTATGTGGTGCCGCTGGTAATTATGGCGCCTATCCCGCTGACCATCATCGGTGTGTTACCCGGACATGCCCTGCTGGATGCCAAGTTCACCGCGACCTCGATGATCGGCATGATTGCCCTGGCGGGCATAATTGTGCGTAATTCAATATTGCTGGTGGACTTTATGAATGAATTGCTGGCGCAAGGTATGTCGTTTGCCGATGCGGTCATTACCTCCGCTTCGGTACGAGCCAAACCGATTATTTTAACCGGTCTGGCCGCCATGCTCGGCGCGTTTTTCATCCTTGATGATCCTATCTTCAGAGGGCTTGCGATCTCGCTGATATTTGGCATTTTTGTCTCCACGATATTAACCCTGCTGATTATCCCGGTACTGTATTACCGGGTAAAACGAGATTGATGTCTATGCGGCCAGTGCGCAGGCCAATCCTTGGGATTGGCTGCGCAGCTGTCTCTGCGGGGAGAGGGTTGTATCGCTTTTGATAGAAAGCCTGTAGTCTCCCATAAAAATAATATATACTGTCCGCCTTGTTTTTATGGGAACTGTTTGCCATGAGCGATAGACGTTTAAAAGTATTCCATGCGGTAGCCAAGTTACTGAGTTTTACCAAAGCAGCGGAAGCATTACACATGACCCAGCCGGCGGTTACCTTTCAGGTGCGCCAGCTTGAGGAATATTTTAATACACGCTTATTTGACCGAACGCATAACAAGGTCAATCTGACCCCTGCCGGTAACAAGGTATATGAGTTCGCCGACCGTATATTCGATCTTTATGATGAAATGGAAAATTCGGTGCGTGAATTAACCGGTGAGATATCGGGCGCTTTGACAATAGGTGCCAGTACCACCATAGCTGAATATATGTTGCCGACGCTACTGGGCCAGTTCAAAGCCAACTACCCGGATATCAATATTCGTTTGAAGGTATCCAATACGGAAGGTATTGTGTCCATGGTCGAACATAATGTCATTGACCTTGGCGTGGTTGAGGCATCGGTTTCCAATAAAAATCTGATTGTCGAAGTGTGCCATGATGACCAGTTGGTCGTGGTCGCACCGCCCAATCATGAATTGGCCCAGCAAAAAGGCCCGATCAAACCCGATGTCTTGAAATCCCTGCCTTTCATCTGTCGCGAAGAGGGCTCTGGTACACGTGAAGTGATCATGGAGTACCTGCAGGATAATGCCATAAACCAGGGCGAGATGAATTTCTGTCTTGAACTGGGTAGCCCCGAAGCCTTAAAAGGGGCCGTAGAGGCGGGTATGGGTATATCTATCCTGTCACGTTCCACTATTGCCAAGGAGTTGAAGCTGGGTACTCTAACTGAAATCCAGCTAGATCCACCGCTAAGCAGGCCATTTTCATTCGTGCGTCAACGCCAGAAATTCCGTGTCAGAGTGATGGAAGAGCTGCTCGAATTTGCTAAAAATTATTGTGAGTCACATCCTGAATAAAAGTTGGACTGATGGTCAGTGATAGAAAACGACTGGTTGACCTGTTCAATGCCCTGGAAGACCAGCAACAGAAAAGCCTGCTTGATTTTGCCGCATTTTTAAAGCAACAAAGCGGGTCGGATAAAGAAACCGGCACCCAGGAACGATTAAAGCCACTGGATACCCCACGACCTGATGATGAGAATGTGGTGAATGCCATTAAGCGCTTGCGCGCCAGTTATTTTATGTTGAATACTGATGATCTGTTAAATGAGTCTTCAAGTTTAATGGCAGAATTCATGCTGCAGGGGCGGGAGGCTGAAAAGGTCATAGATGATCTGGAACAGGTGTTTGAAAATCACTATCAAAAATATCTGCAATCATGATTGATGTTTTTAGGCGCTGGTACGCTAGAAATTTTGCCAATCCCCAAACCGTTATACTGGCCCTGATACTGATTATCGGCAGCGTACTGGTGGTTGTCATGAGCAATCACCTGATGCCGATACTGGTCAGTATCGTGATTGCCTACCTGTTTGAGGGAACGGTACAAAAACTGGGCTATATCGGGGTAAGTCGCACTATTGCCTCCAGTTTGATGACAGCTTTGTTTCTGACCATGATTCTGTTGATCTTCCTGGTTCTGTTACCGATGTTATCGGTGCAGATAAGCGATCTGTTCCAGAAGTTGCCGGGCATGTTTGCGCGTGGGCAAAACCTGTTGTCACAATTACCGCAGCGTTATCCGGATTATGTTTCTGATCAGCAAATCCAGGAAGTGTTCAGTCTGGTGCGAAGAGAAATCACCAGTCTAGGGCAACAGATAGTCAGCCTGTCTTTCTCTTCCGTGATCAGCGTTATAACCTTCATGGTTTATCTTATTCTGACCCCTTTAATGCTTTTTTTCTTTCTTAAGGACAAGCACCTGATTCTTTACTGGTTGAGCCGGTTTATGCCCAGGGATACAGAGCTGGTGCATGATGTCTGGGCAGAACTGAACGTAAAAATTGCCAGTTATGTGCGTGGCAAGTTCATGGAAGTGGCCATTATCTGGGTAACGACCTATATTGGTTTTGCGCTAATGGGCCTGAACTATGCCATGTTGTTAAGCCTGCTGGTCGGATTGTCGGTTATCATTCCCTATGTCGGGGCCACAGTGGTCACCATCCCGGTTTTATTGATTGCGTTCTTCCAGTTTGGTACTGAACCCATGTTTGGGTATGTCCTGCTGTTTTATGGCATTGTGCAATTTCTGGATGGAAATCTTTTAGTACCGTTACTGTTTTCTGAAGTGGTCAATCTGCACCCGGTGGCCATCATCGTGGCCGTGGTTTTTTTCGGAAGCCTGTGGGGAATCTGGGGCGTATTTTTTGCCATACCACTGGCAACCCTGGTGCAGGCGGTGATTAAAGTCTGGCCGGCTCAAAAAACTATGACGACAGAATAAGTCGTTACTTTCTATGCTCAATTCAGGTTGCGAGCTGCCTCCAGCACTTCTTCCACATGACCTTTCACCTTGACGCCACGCCATTCCTGAACCAGTTTTCCGCTGTCGTCGATGAGAAACGTGCTGCGCTCTATGCCCATGTATTCCTTGCCGTACAGTTTTTTCAATTTGATGACATCAAATTGTTTGCACAGGCTTTCATCTTCATCGGATAACAGTTCAAAGGGAAAAGACTGTTTGGCCTTGAAATTTTCATGACGTTTCAGCGAGTCGCGCGAAACTCCGAGAATAATGGTGTTGGTTTTATCAAAGTCTTCAATGTGGTCACGAAAATTCTGCCCTTCAGTGGTGCATCCCGGCGTGCTGTCTTTGGGGTAAAAATATAACACCACGTTTTTTCCCGCGAAATCGTTCAGGCTGATGTTTTGATTCCCGGTCGCAGGACGGGTGAAATTTTTTATTTTTTTTCCGATAGCGGGTGCAGCCATTTTTTAAGTCTCCAAAACAGATTATTTTTCAGTTTTTAAACAGTTTACTTGTTTAATCGGGGGAGTCTTTATACCATAGCCCGCTCGAAATTTTACACACAGTTGAGGGGTGCTTGGCATGTTTAAAGGTAGTTTGGTGGCATTGGTGACACCCATGTTGGAAAATGGTGCTATCGATTACGCCAGGCTGGAGAAACTGATCGATTTTCATGTGCAAAAAGGTTCTCATGGGCTGGTTATTGCGGGTACCACGGGTGAATCCGCCACACTGGATTTTGACGAACACTGTGAACTGCTAAATCGCGCGCGTGAATTAATCAATCAACGGCTGCCTTTTATAGCCGGGACCGGCGCCAACTCAACATCTGAAGCCATTCATTTGACCCGTTGTGCCCAGCAGGC
>JANTFY010000199.1 GCA_024763185.1 Gammaproteobacteria bacterium
GCACCAGGATGTCAGCGATGCGCATCGCTTTTACCTGGCGGGCTGGTGGGTTTTACCCTGAGCGAGATCATATAAGCCTTAAATAATCGGTTAAATAATCATCTGGCATTTGATTCCGGCAGGTGCTTTGGCATAACCTAGGGTTGAGAACAATAACTATATGAGGAGACCTTATGTCAATCTGGATTTTAGTCGCCGATAGCAGCAGAGCCCGTATACTTTCCGCCGCCGACCGCACCGCACCCCTGCAGGAAATTAAAGACCTCATCTTCCCCGAAGGCCGATTACGTGAACAGGACCTGGTGTCCGATGGATCCGGTGCCGGTAACGGTACCTCCGGCAATGGCAGCCATTCGATGGGCCATGAAAAAGATGCCCGTCAGCACGAGGTTGAAAAGTTTGCGCGTGAACTGTGCAGCGAACTGGACAAGGCTTCCCAGGGAAAGGATGTACGCAAGATCTACCTGGTTGCCGCCCCCAAGTTCCTCGGCCTGTTACGCGCCGGCTTGAGTAAACCCTGTACCGAAAAACTGGTCGGCGAGGTCAACAAGAACCTGGTCAGCCACAGCGTGGAAGATATTCGCGGCCATTTACCCAAAGCCCTGTAAACCCTCGTCATGAAAAAAGCACCGTCGCTGAAAGCCGGGGCACTGTACCAACGCTGTGACCTGGACCAGTTTGATTTTGACACGACCGCAGAACTGGAACCACTGCAAAAACCACTGGGCCAGCAACGCGCACTGGAGGCGATCGAGTTCGGGGTTGATGTCGAACAGGAGGGGTTTAACCTGTTTGTACTGGGTGGTTCCGGCCTCGGCAAGCATGATATGGTACAACAGGTTCTGCAAGGACGTGCAGCGCATGAAAGCAGCGGCTTTGACTGGTGTTACGTTAACAATTTCGATAACCCACAAAAACCCAATGTGCTCAAGTTACCGGTGGGCATGGGCCAGAAATTGCGCACGGACATGGACTCACTGTTGGAGGATTTACTGACCGCCTTGCCATCGTCATTCCAGAGCGAGGAATACCGTAACCAGCGTCAGCAGATTGAAGATGAAATGCAGGCGCGCCAGGACCTGGCGTTTAAAAACCTCAATCGCGATGCGGAAGACCAGGGCATTGGCATTCTGCGCACACCCAATGGCTATACGCTGGGGCCGATGGTCAATGGTCACCTGTTGAAACCGGAAGAGTATGACAAGCTGCCTGATGAAGAAAAGGAACGTGTCGAAAAGCTGATTGCCGATATCCAGTTGGAGTTACAGGCCATCCTGCGAGACCTGCCGTTGATACAGCGCGAACACCATCAACGCATCAAGGCGCTGAACCAGAGCATTACCCAGCATACCGTGGAACAGTTGATTGCGTGGATCGAGCAGGCTTATCGGGACGAAGCCGATGTCATGGATTACCTGGCGCAGGTCAAACAATTCAGTATCGAAAACATCGAGGCCTTTCTGCCGGAGGAAGGTCAGCAGCAGACGAATAACATCAGCGCACGCGTGGCCGAGTTTATTGAATTCAGCATCAATGTGATTGTCAATAATGCCGCCAGCGAAGGGGCACCCATTGTGTTCGAAGACAATCCCACCTACCAGAACCTGGTCGGTCGCGTCGAATACCTGTCCCATATGGGCACCCTGGTGACCAACTTCACCCTGATCAAATCGGGCGCCCTGCACCGCGCCAATGGCGGTTACCTGGTTCTGGATGCGCACAAGGTCTTGACTCACAGCTTTGCCTGGGAGGGATTGAAACGCGCCCTCAAGGCCGGCGAAATCCGCATCGAATCGCTCGAGCAAATGTTAAGCCTGGCCAGCAGTGTGTCGCTGGAACCCGAATCCATACCGCTCAAGGTCAAGGTGGTTTTGACCGGCGAGCCCCTGCTTTATTACCTGCTGAAACAATACGATCCCGAATTCAGCCAGCTGTTCAAGGTGGCCGCCGATTTTTCCAACACGACCGAGCGCAGTAGCGAACACGTGCAGTTTTATGCCCGCCTGATTGGCGCCATGCAGAAACGCAACGATAAGCGTGCGCTGGATAAAGCCAGCGTGGGACGCGTAATCGAACAGGCTTCACGTCTGGCCGAGGATGGTGAAAAACTGTCATTGCATGTAGAAAGCCTGAATGACCTGCTCACCGAAGCGGATTACTGGGCCGGCAAGGACGGCAGCGCCGTGATCAGGCTGCAGCATATCGAACGTGCCATCGACAAGCGTAAGTTCCGCCAGGACCAGTACCAGGATTTGTTACAGGAACAGATTACCCGCGGTATCAAGCTGATCGATACGGCTGGTAAAAAAACCGGCCAGGTGAATGCCCTGTCTGTACTGCAGGTGGGTGATTTCATGTTCGGACAGCCGTCACGCATTACCGCCACGGCGCGCCTGGGTAAAAGTGGCGTTATCGATATCGAACGCGAGGCACGTCTGGGCGGCGAGATTCATTCCAAGGGCGTGATGATTCTATCGGCCTACCTGGACAGCACTTACGCAGCCAACCAAAACCTGCCCTTAACGGCCAGCCTGGTGTTTGAACAATCCTACGGCAGGATCGATGGCGACAGTGCCTCTGCCGCCGAGTTGTGCGCCCTGCTCTCGGCGCTGGGCAATATTCCGCTCAACCAGTCGCTGGCGGTAACCGGTTCGATCAACCAGTTGGGTGAAGTTCAGGCCATTGGCGGGGTCAATGAAAAGATCGAGGGCTTTTTTGATATCTGCAAGACGCGTGGATTGAATGCCGAACAGGGCGTGATTATTCCGGCGTCCAATCGCGTTCACCTGATGTTGCGCGAGGATATTCGTCATGCAGTCAGAGACGGCCAGTTCAATGTGTATTGTGCCGAACATATCGAGGATGTCATGGAGTTATTGAGCGGCCTGCCACGTGGCAAACCGAATAAAAAAGGCAGTTACCCCAAGACCAGCTTCAATTACCGTATTCAACAGAGAATTGTCCAACTGCAACAACAGCAAAAGAAACTGGCGCAACAGGCCACCCGCTCCCACAAAACCAGCAGCGCCGGAAAAAGCCGTGCAAAAACCTGATGTGTTATTAACCGTGGATGCACGTAGCTGTTCGCCGGGCATGGTCGAACTGGCGATGGCCATGGCCGCATCCAGCCAGACACAATTGCGCGCACTGTTTATTGAAGATGAAGATTTACTCGATGTAGCAAGTTTACCGTTCAGCCGCGAAATATTGTTTTCCACCGCGCAGGAACTGCCCACCGATTTCGAGCGTATGCAACGCTCCTTGCAGGCGCTGGCTGCTCAGTTTGAAAACACCCTGCAACGCAGCGCTCGCAATGCCAAGGTTTCATACAGTTACGATTATGTGCGCGGGCGGCGTGACGATATCGGGCTGCGCGAACATCAAGATGCCGTTTTTACCATCCTCGGACAGACCCTGTTGCGCCGACCGGGGGTTAGCGCTCATTCCCGCACCCATAAATTACTATTGATCGATGATCACGCTGAGCATCTTGAAAAAGCCTTGCAAGTCCTGTTGCAACGGTTTGCACAGGACGTTATTGAAATCACCCTGGTTACCCGGCAACCCGATCCATCCCAACGTGCTGAAGCATTACTGGCGACAAGCATGCATGACGGCCAAAAAGTGAGTATCACTACAGCGGGTTATGAAACACTCTCCACCCTTTTGCATGAAATCGGACACCAGTTCGACTATGCCATCATCTCGCGCCATGAATCCGTGCAAAACCTGCAACAGATTATCAAGCAACTGGATTGCCCGCTGATCCTGGTTTCCTGAGGATTATATGGAAACATATTCTGAAGCGAAGGCACGGTTGTCACAGCGACGACTGCACTTCACTTAAATTACTGTCACTGCGAGCCCTTCAGGGCGTGGCAGTCTCCAACCTCCGCAAAGATCGCCGCGCTGACGCTCGCGATGACAACGAATTTTACAGCGACGACTGCACTGCATTTAAATTACTGTTACTGCGAGCCCTTCAGGGCGTGGCAGTCTCCAACCTCCGCAAAGGTCGCCGCGCTAACGCTCTCGACGACGACAACTATTACCAAAATAACCATGAAGTTTTTCCATACACTACCACCCTAAAAGCTTGCTTAAATCTTTCCAATCCGGATTCTCTTTTTCTATTAACTTGAGCTTCTTTTTTCTCGAGCCTGCTTTAATCTGCTTTTCCATGCCTATGGCGGATTCAACAGATTCTGTACATTCATACCAGACCAGTTTGTGGCAGTTATATTTGCTAGAAAACCCCGGTATCAGCTTGTTTTGGTGTTCGTAAACCCTACGCTGAAGATTATTGGTAACACCTGTGTAAAGAACACGATTGGAGTGGTTGGTAATGATATATACACAGTATTGCCGACTTTCCATGTCCTGAGTTTGTATTGTTGAAGTCTCTTGATAATAATGGGCTTTGTGGCTGTTCACAATGTCTGTAATTACGCAGGTAGTGACAGTCCCGACTTTTGCAGAGATCGCCGCGCTAACGCTCGCGATGACAACGAATTTTTACAGCGACGACTGGGCTGCATTTAAATTACTGTCACTGCGAGCCCTTCTGGGCGTGGCAGTCTCAACCTCCGCAAAGATCACCGCGCTTACACTCGCGATGACAACGAATTTTACAGCGACGACTGCACTGCACTTAAATTACTGTCACTGCGAGCCCTTCAGGGCGTGGCAGTCTCAACCTGCGTCATAACCCCATACTTTACCACCCGGTACTAACCGTGATTTGTTTGCGCAATTTTCAAGCAGACAACTATGCTTATGACATAAAACAAAAAGTACAGGCAACATGAAAAATCACTGGGACAAGGTCATATCAGACAGCGAACTGGTCTGTTTACCGCAGGTCTATTTGAAGCTACAACAGGTGCTTTACCGCGACGAATTTTCGTTGACGGAG
>JANTFY010000200.1 GCA_024763185.1 Gammaproteobacteria bacterium
ACAATTGGCCAGATGCCAGTTCCGCCTGAACGGTATGTAACGAAACCACACCCAGGCCCAGACCAACTTCCACGGCCTGCTTGATCGCCTCGTTTTTGTTCATTTCCATTGCTGCACTGTATGTGTAGCCTTGTTCAGCCAGGAATGCCTCCAGGGCAGCGCGTGTGCCAGAGCCCTGTTCGCGGCCGATAATCGGTTGTTCAATAAACGCTTCAAATTTGATTTTTGAATTACCGGCCAGCGCATGATCACGAGATGAAATGACTACCAGCGGGTTATCCAGAAAGGGTGTGGCATTCAAGTCGTAACCGCTGGGTGGCTGTCCCATGAGCGCCAGATCACTATTGTTTTCTACGAGATGCCTTAACAGGGTTTCGCGGTTGAATACGTTCAGGCTGATCTTTACATCGGGATGCGCCGACCTGAAAACAGCCAGTATTCGGGCCGCGAATACGTTGACCGTGCTGGTTACCGATACCGTCAACGAACCGCCTTTCAAACCCTGCTGCTCAGATAGAGATTGCTCCAGGTCGCTCAACTGGTTGTGGATGGCGCGCGCCGTTTGCAGGGTTTTTTCACCGGCCCGGGTCAGTGCTATTTTTTTACCCATGTGTTCATACAGAGGCATGCCGAGTGCCTCTTCAAGTTGTTTGATCTGCATCGAAACCGCGGGTTGTGTGACATGTAAATCGGCGCTTGCGCGGGAAAAACTGCCACAACGCGCCACCGCGTCAAGAATTTGCAACTGTCTCAGGGTCAGATTAAGCATAAGAAATAGTTTTATTTAAACAAATTAATTCTAAATTTAACTTATAAACCTTATCTTTTATAGTGTAAATACCATTTCAACCTGAATACATTCGGAGAAAACTATGGCACACGATCAATCCAATCGTTATGCAGATCTTTCTTTAAAAGAAGAAGATCTGATTGCAAATGACAACCACATGCTGGTTGCCTATCGCCTGAAACCCGCTGAAGGACACGGATTTCTTGCCGTGGCAGCCCACGTTGCCGCAGAGTCATCGACCGGTACCAATGTCGAGGTTTCCACGACCGATGATTTTACTCGTGGCGTCGACGCGTTGGTTTATGAAATCGATGAAAATGCATTTGGCGAACAGGGCGGTCTGATGAAAATTGCCTACCCGGTTGAGCTGTTTGACCCCAACCTGACGGATGGCACTTATAACATTTCCCACATGTGGTCGCTGATTCTGGGCAACAACCAGGGCATGGGCGATCACGAAGGCCTGCGCATGCTGGACTTTCTCGTGCCAGAACAAATGATCAAGCGTTTCGACGGTCCTTCAGCCAACATCAGTAACATGTGGAAGGTATTGGGACGTCCTGAAGAAAATGGTGGATACATTGCCGGTACCATCATCAAACCCAAACTGGGCTTACGCCCTGAACCATTTGCAAAAGCCTGCTATGACTTCTGGCTCGGCGGCACTTTCATCAAGAATGACGAACCCCAGGCCAACCAGCCATTCTGCCCCATGCAGGACGTCATTCCACTGGTAGCCCAGTCGATGGACCGCGCGCAACAGGATACCGGTGAAGCCAAGTTGTTTTCCGCTAACATTACGGCAGATTTTCATCAGGAAATGATTCACCGTGGCGAGTATATCCTGGAAGAGTTTGCCAAGTATGATTCTGCAGATCATGTGGCTTTCCTTGTCGACGGTTTTGTGACGGGCCCTGCGGGTGTCACCACCGCGCGTCGTGCTTTCCCGGATACCTTCCTGCATTTCCATCGTGCGGGTCACGGCGCCTTGACTTCATATAAATCACCGATGGGTATGGACCCGCTGTGTTACATGAAACTCGCACGCCTTATGGGGGCTTCCGGTATCCATACCGGTACCATGGGTTACGGCAAGATGGAAGGACACGCCGGTGAAACGGTGCTGGCCTACATGCTGGAACGGGATGAATGCCAGGGGCCTTATTTCTATCAGAAATGGCACGGCATGAAAGCCACCACGCCGATTATCTCGGGTGGTATGAATGCATTACGCCTGCCGGGATTCTTTAAAAACCTGGGCCATGGCAACCTGATCAATACCTGTGGCGGCGGCTCTTTCGGGCACATTGACAGCCCAGCAGCAGGCGGTAAGTCACTCGACCAGGCCTACCAGTGCTGGAAAGAGGGTGCAGACCCGGTTGAATACGCCAAGACACATCACGAGTTTGCACGCGCTTTCGAGTCTTTCCCTGGCGATGCGGACAAGATTTATCCAGGCTGGCGTGAAAAACTGGGTATCAACGCCGCTTGATTTCCCGGCCTAATAGATCATTGTAGGGCATTCAGTCGAATTCCTCGACTGAATGCCCTATGAAGTTTATATTGTCGATTGATCCAGCCTGTCGGTTTTATTTTCACAATCCTAAGAGAGCCGCTTTTTATGAGTGAATTTCCCCCGTGTCCTGCATGTCAGGCTAAATATACCTACGAAGACGGTCTGTTGTATGTTTGTCCCGCTTGTGGACATGAATGGAGTAAGGAAGAGGCTGCAACCGATACTGGTGATGACCAGAAGGAGGTCAGGGATGCGAACGGCAATCCCCTGAACGATGGTGATAGTATTACCGTGATCAAGGACTTAAAGGTGAAAGGCAGTTCATCCGTGATCAAGGTGGGTACCAAGGTTAAAAATATTCGCCTGGTCGAAGGGGATCATGATATTGACTGCAAGATTGATGGCATCGGCGCCATGCAACTGAAATCAGAATTTGTAAAAAAGATTTAAGGCATTGCTGACGGTTCAAAGTCCAGAGCAGTATCATTCGATTCTCATGATGATAGCCGGGACAGTTTTTGCTCGTAAAACTGGCGATCAATCGCTTGGATTTCTACAACCTTTCTTTGAGATTGATGCCCTGATTTTATGCTAATCTGTTTTGCGCTGATCCCCAGCCATTTGGCCAATACGCTGATCACGGATTTATTCGCCTTACCGCCTTCGGGAGGCGCAGATACCTTGATTTTTAAATGGTCGGCCAGTTGCCCTACGACAGCATCTTTTGACGAACCGGGTACGACCTTGACAAGAATTGAAATCATTAAACAAAACGTTATTAAGCTATGAAAATTTACCGACTTCTCTTTTTTTCGATTATTGCCCTGTCTGCTCCTGTACAGGCCTTTCAACCCGCGTTTGAAATCGTGGAACATTTTGATGATTTAAAAACAGTTGCTTTTATTCCCAAAGAAGAGATTAATAAAAATCCAGAATGGGACCCTGCCTTAAGCGAACCACCGGTTTCGGTACTGGATGCTATTCAGGCGATTAAAGAGTTTAGCAAAACCCCGGTCATCATTGACGAAATAGAAATAAGGCAGGTACCCAGACATCAGGGACAGTGGCACTATTTAATCAAGGTTTCTAATGACGCCATGAAATATAAATTCAGTATTTATGTGGTTTTAATGAGTGGAAAAGTGATTCCGGCCATCATCGAGCCTGAAACTTACAAGTAGCAATTCGCGGCATATGCTATATAACTGTCTTGATGATCAGGTCGCTGTTCAAAGGGTCTGTAATGGTATGAATTTATCCGGTCTGGGAAGTGATAAATCCGATAGCAGTCTTGACCAGGTAACGAATAGATTTTAGGTGAAAATTATGAAACTCGTCAGACAACAAAAAAAATCCGCTTGGCATAGACTAATCCTGGGGTGTGCCGAAACACTGGCCGTACTGGCCGGATTACTTCCTCAACAAGCATTCGCGATGAGTGAAAACAGCCCCCTCGTTTTTACCAACCATTGGGTTGGCTATGTATCCATTGCTATTTTTGTGCTTGCCTATTTGCTGGTAATCGGCGAAGAAGCGTTGCACCTGCGCAAGTCAAAACCCGTGATTGTTGCAGCGGGTATCATCTGGGTGCTGGTCGCGATTGTTTTTGCCCAACATGGCGATACGACTACTGCCGAGCATGCGGTGCGTCACAATCTGCTTGAGTTCGCCGAATTGTTTTTGTTTCTGTTAGCGGCCATGACTTACATCAATACGATGGAGGAGCGGGGTGTATTCGACAGTCTCCGCATCCAGTTAGTGTCGCGCGGGTTCTCTTTGCGCACCATCTACTGGCTTACCGGTCTGTTGGCTTTTTTCATTTCTCCTGTTGCGGACAACCTGACTACGGCATTATTGATGGCGACGGTAGCCATGGCAGTTGGCGGTGACAATCATCGTTTTGTGGTCGTTGCCTGCGTCAATATCGTCGTGGCGGCCAATGCCGGTGGTGCTTTTTCGCCCTTTGGTGACATCACAACCTTGATGGTCTGGCAAAAAGGCATGGTAGAGTTCCACGAATTTTTTGCGCTTTTTGTTCCTTCAGTTATCAACTGGCTAGTCCCTGCAGCCATCATGTCGCTGGCGGTTTCCAGCGAACAACCTCAACCGCTTCATACGACTCAATCCCCGCTCAAGCATGGAGCATGGATGGTCGTTGGGCTGTTTATCCTGACTATCATCATGGCGGTATCCGCGCATAATTTCCTACACCTGCCGCCGGTGCTGGGCATGATGACCGGGTTGGGATTTCTCAAGTTTTATGGTTATTACCTGAAACGGCGTGGTTCCGCTGTCGATGATCAGCAACATCTTGGTGAACAGGCTCTCGAAGTGGAAGGAAACTTGACCGAATCTCAACCTCAAAATCAGGGCCAGACCCATTTCAACATTTTTCGCTCCATGGAACGCGCCGAATGGGATACCTTGATGTTTTTCTACGGCATTATTCTCTGCGTTGGTGGCTTGGGCACTTTGGGGTACCTGGCTTTGGTCTCGGAATTAATGTACACGGATTTGGGGCCCAGCACCGCAAACATTATCGTGGGTGTGCTTTCCGCAATTGTCGATAATATTCCGGTCATGTTTGCGGTATTGGCGATGCA
>JANTFY010000201.1 GCA_024763185.1 Gammaproteobacteria bacterium
AACGAGGTTAAAAACAGCATCGAAGCGCGGCTCTCGATGGGCCTGCCCAATACTCCCATGTTCGGCTCGGACATCTCGGTGGTTAGTGGCAATTTTGTCACCGGTATGCCACTGGGCATTATCGATGGCGTGGATATGCAGCACAGTGGCCGCGTGAGATCGGTAAATGCCAGTGCCATTGAAATCCTGCTCAAAGAACACATCGTCTTGTTATCCAACCTGGGTTATTCCAAAAGCGGCGAAGTTTTCAATTTGCCGGCGGAAGAACTGGGCACGGAAATCGCCTGTGCGCTGCATGCTGAAAAACTGATCTTCTTTAATGATGAATTTATAAAAAATCCGATGACCGATCAGTTTTCCACCTCGGAATGTGAGGCCTACCTGCAACAACACGATGTTTCTGAATCCCTGAGATCCCTGCTTGCGCATGCCACCACGGCCGTATCTGGCTCGGTCAGACGGGTGCATATTATCGATGAAACACTGGATGGCGGGCTGTTACAGGAGCTGTTCACCCGCGAGGGTGCCGGCATGATGATTACCAACCTGTTTTACGAAGGTATTCGCAGGGCCAGTATCGATGATATCGGCGGCATTCTTGAATTGATTCAACCCCTTGAACAAACCGGCGCACTGATCAAACGTTCCCGTGAACAACTTGAACTGGAGATCGATCATTTTCGCATCATCGAAAAAGACGGCATGATCATTGCGAGCATTGCTTCCATTCCAGATCCGCACAGCGGTATGGCCGAAATTGCCTGTGTTGCCGTACATGCCGATTATCGTAATCTGGGTTTTGGCGACCAGTTACTGACGGCAGTCGAACACGAAGCACGCAAGAATGGACTCAAACACCTGTTCATCCTGACCACAAAAACCTCGCACTGGTTCCTGGAAAAAGGTTTTACTGAAAACACGCTGGATTTTCTACCCGAGCACAAGCGCCAACAATACGATAGCCAGCGCCAATCACGCGTTATGACCAAGACACTGACCTGAGGCACTACTATGGCTTATGATTTAACCAATTACCTGGTCATCGGCATTTCATCCCGCGCCCTGTTTGACCTCAGCGTGGAAAATGAAATCTATAATAACGAGGGTCTCGAAGCCTATTGCCAGTATCAGCTGGAGCACGAAAACGACATTCTGCAACCCGGCACCGGTTTCGCGTTGATTGAAGCCATGCTTAAAATCAACCAGATGGATGACAAAAACCGGCGCACGGAAGTGGTGATCGTATCGCGCAACTCGGCCGACACCAGCCTGCGTATTTCCAACTCAATCGACCACTATAACCTGGATATCACGCGTGCGGCCTTTACCGGCGGCGAACCCGTGGCCAAGTACCTGAATGCTTTCGACGTGGATTTGTTTCTGTCCGCCAGCGAAGAAGATGTGCAGGCTGCCGTTGAGTCCCAGGTGGCTTCGGGACTGATTTACGACCGCCCTACCAACAATGCCAACCAGCCCTTGTCGCAGATACGCATCGCGTTTGACGGTGATGCCGTATTGTTTTCTGAAGAATCGGAATTGATTTACCAGCAACAGGGGCTGGAAGCGTTTATCAAGCACGAAAAGCACAATGCCGAACTGCCGTTACCGGAAGGGCCGTTTGCCAAGTTATTGAAAACGCTTTCCTACCTGCAGTTCCAGTTACAGGAGACGGTCAAGGGCCCGCCTCCGCTGCGCACGGCGTTGGTTACCGCGCGCAACAGCCCGGCCCATGAACGGGTCATCAGGACCCTGCGTGCATGGAATGTTCGGATTGATGAAACTTTTTTTCTGGGCGGCGTGCCCAAGGACAAGATACTGGCGTCGTTTTCACCGCATATCTTTTTTGACGATCAGCACCGACACTGTGACGACGCATCAAAACTGGTGCCCACGGCCCGGGTGCCGTATCCCAAAAAAGAGCAGGCGGCCTCCGGTTAATGGGCGGATACTGACTTCAGTCGTCGCGATGCTGTTTTTCAAGCCGTTCGTGTTTTTCCTGCGCCTCAATAGTCAGGGTTGCTATGGGACGGGCTTCCAGGCGGGACAGGCCAATTTCCTCACCGGTTTCCTCGCAATAACCGTAAGTACCATCGGCAATGCGGGACATGGCCGCATCGATTTTATTGACCAGTTTACGATAGCGGTCACGGGTGCGTAATTCCAGCGCGGCATCTGTTTCCAGCGTGGCCCGGTCATTGATATCGGGCTCCTGCCAGTTTTCTTCTTTGAGGTGGGAGATCGTATTTTCTGACTCCTGCAGCAATTCATTGCGCCAGTCCAGCAGTTTAATACGAAAATACTCCAGTTGATTGGGAGACATGTATTCTTCATCGGCTGAAGGTGCATACCCTTCCGGTAATTGTGTCGTCATCCAGAGTCCTCCTGTGAACTCCCGGTTATAAAAATTCGGCAGGAAGTATAGGCATGTTTAGGTCGGACAGCAAGCCGATGATAAAACTACTGAAAAAGGGCGGCAAATAGCCGCAATCAGTCTTAATCTGCAACCTTACTGCAGAAACTGGTTGGCACTTTGCCAAACAGTCCCCCTAGGACAGCAGTTGCTTCATTTTTTCGCCAATGCGTGAGGGTGAGTTGACTGTGGCCACCCCGGCATCCTCCAATGCAGCAAATTTTTCAGCCGCAGTGCCCTTGCCACCGGCTATGATGGCACCGGCATGACCCATGCGTTTTCCAGCCGGCGCGGTGATACCCGCAATATACGACACCACCGGTTTGGAAAAATGATGCTTGATGTACTCAGCCGCCTGTTCTTCGGCATTGCCGCCTATCTCACCGACCATCACCACACCTTCGGTCTCTGGATCCTGTTCGAACAGTTCCAGGCAATCGATAAAATTCATGCCCTGGATGGGATCCCCGCCAATGCCGATACAGGTGGTCTGACCGAGCCCGTTTTGGGTGGTCTGATGCACCGCTTCATAGGTCAGCGTGCCAGAACGGGAGATAATGCCAACCCGGCCCTTTTGATGGATGGCGCCTGGCATGATGCCTATCTTGCTCTCACCCGAGGTGATAATACCCGGGCAATTGGGGCCGATCAGGTAACAGTCTTTATGTTCCAGCGAGGCTTTGACTCTTAACATATCCAGCACCGGAATATGTTCAGTGATACACACTATCACCTTGATCCCGGCATCGGCCGCTTCCAGAATGGCATCGGCACAAAAGGGAGCGGGCACGTAAATCATCGTGGCATCGGCACCGGTTTCATTCACCGCATCTGCCACGGTATTAAATACCGGGCGTTCAAGATGCGTTTGCCCGCCTTTACCCGGTGTAACACCACCGACCATATTGGTGCCATAGGCAATGGCCTGTTCCGAGTGAAATGTACCCTGCTTACCGGTAAAACCCTGGCAGATGACGCGCGTGTCCTTATTAATCAATATGCTCATGACTTGCCTCCCAGTGCGGCTACCGCTTTTCTAGCGCCATCTTCCAGGTCATCGGCCGATATAATTTCGACATCACTCTGCGCCAATAGCTCCTTGCCCTGTTCAACATTGGTGCCCTCAAGACGCACCACCACAGGAATATCGACCCCGACTTCCTTGACCGCCCGGATAATGCCATCGGCTATCAGGTCGCAACGTACGATACCGCCGAAGATATTGACCAGAATCGCCTTTACCTTGTCATCGGAGAGGATAAGCTTGAAGGCCTCGGCTACTTTTTCGGCCGTCGTACCACCCCCCACATCCAGAAAATTGGCCGGCTCACCTCCCTGCAACTTGATTTCATCCATGGTAGCCATGGCCAGTCCGGCTCCATTTACCATGCAGCCGATATTGCCATCCAGCGCGACATAATTGAGCCCATGTTCGTCGGCTTCCAGTTCGAGGGCGTTTTCCTGGCTTTTGTCACGCATTGCCAGCAGCTCCGGCTGGCGGTACAGGGCGTTGTCATCGATACTGACCTTGGCATCCAGAGCCATTAGCTGGCCCTCACGGGTCACGATGAGTGGATTAATTTCTATCAGGCTGACATCGTGTTTATTGAAAATCTGGTACAGGCCGTTCATGATGCGCGCCAGCTGTTTGATCTGCTCACCCTGCAAACCCAGCCCAAAGGCCAGTTGCCGGGTCTGAAAAGGCTGCAGGCCGGTGATGGGGTCAATCTTGACCTTGAGAATTTTTTCCGGCTGGGTGGCCGCCACTTCTTCAATATCCATACCGCCTTCGGAAGAGGCCATGAACACGATACGTCGACTGGCTCGATCGATCAGGGCGCCAAGATAAATTTCACGCTCTATGTCCGAAAGCGATTCAATTAATACCCGGTTTATCGGTAACCCGGCACTGTCTGTCTGGTGTGTTACCAGTGTCGAGCCCAGATATTCTCCAACCACCCGCGACAACTCGGCTTCACCTTGTACTATTTTCACACCCCCGGCTTTTCCCCGTCCCCCGGCATGCACCTGGGCCTTGACGATCCAGCTGTCTCCGCCCAACTGACGGGCTATAGCCAATGCTTTTTCCGCATCGAAGGCGGCCTCACCTGCCGGCACGGGTATATTAAATTGTTTAAATAACGCTTTGGATTGATGTTCATGTAAATTCATAGTGGGTGTTTCGAGTTAGATTATTATATCTAGAAGGATGATTGTTCTATGTGTGAATTAATCATAGACTAATGTGCAAAATATCAACAGCCATTAATTATTTATTCTGCCATTATGATTATGCGTTTAATACTGCTGTTTTTGATCGTCCTGTTTTTAATCTGGATTATCAGAAAGCAAGTCACCAAAAGCAGCAAGCCACCACCCAACCTGGAAAATCAAAACAGTGAAGACATGGTCGCCTG
>JANTFY010000202.1 GCA_024763185.1 Gammaproteobacteria bacterium
CCGGCTCCGCAACCGACATCCAGTATCGTTTTCACATCGTCCGGAATGTGGCTGATCAGAAAACTGGAATAGCGTTTTTGTGCCTCTGGCAGGTTTTGTACCTTAACCTCCAGGTCATCCTCCCACAGACCATAGTGCAGATCCTTGGTGCCGAGAAAAAAATTAAACAGGTTGAGCCCGGCGACCAGGCCAACCTCTTTGGAATCAACTTTTACATTTTTTGCCATTGCTTATCTATTCAGTCTCTTTTCTGTATTCTTTAAGTTCTTTTGCCGTCACGCAAAACACACCGTCCCCACCCTGTTCAAATTCTATCCAGGACAATGGCAGGTTGGGGTATTTTTCCATCATCGCCTGTTGCGAGTTACCCACTTCAACCACCAACAGCCCGTGCTCGGATAAGTAATCCCCGGCCTGTTGCAGAATCTGATCGACTATTTGCAGTCCATCCTGCCCGGCTTCAAGCCCCATCGTGGGCTCCGCCTTAAATTCATCCGCCAGGGCTGCCATATCCTCGGCATCGACGTAGGGAGGATTGGACACGATCAGGTCAAACTTCTGCGCTGGAATCCCGCCAAACAGGTCCGATTCATAAAGCTGAATATGATCCGCCATGGCATGATTGTTGACATTGATCTGCGCCACTTCCAGTGCATCGCGTGACAGGTCTGAAGCACTGACCCGCGCATCGACAAAGGCATGCTGGCAACAGATGGCAATGCAACCACTGCCGGTACACAAATCCAGTATGTTGTCCACCTGATTGGGGTCTAGCCACGGCTCAAAACGTTGCTGAATCAATTCGGCGATGGGGGAACGCGGCACCAGCACCCGTTCATCCACGTAAAATGGCAGGCCGCAAAACCAGGCTTCATGGCTGATATAGGCGGCCGGCTGGCGGGTTTTGATACGCTGCATCAAGACGGCGTAGACATGTTCGCGTTCGCCCTGGGTGAGTACACAGTCGAAATAATCCGTTGACCAGTCCCACGGCAGGTCCAACGCATACAGCACCAGGTAAACCGCTTCATCCAGCGCACTGCCAAAGCCATGGCCGAAACTCAGCTGCTGGCGGTTGAATTCGCTGCTGCCCCAGCGCATGTAATCACGCAGGGTCGCCAGGTCTTGTATTATTTTATGCTGTTCCACCAAATTTACGATTCCTGAATCACCCCGCCGATCTGTTTAAATTGAATACAGTTTTCACGGAGTACTATGTTTAACAAGGCGCTTAAAATATAATGCCGCGAATTTTACACTTATTTACGAATTCATTCTGTACTGATTGAATGCAGGAAACAATTTCATGAAAAAACCATTGATACTGGTCACCGTGCTGGTTGCCATAGGGCTGGGATTCTCGCTGTCATTAGTCTGGTACAAACCCGAACCCATACAATTACAGGCCATCACCTGGCTGGGAGAGCAGGCCAAACCCCTGCCCGACTTTGCGTTAACCGACCATGATGGCAAACCGTTTAATCGCGAGCGCCTGCAAGGCGCATGGCATCTGCTGTTTTTTGGCTACACCCACTGTCCGGACATTTGTCCCGAGTCGCTCACGATGCTGGCCAACATGATGGACTATCTCACCGATGAAAAGGTGAAGAAACAACTTCAGGTTACCTTCATATCGGTCGATCCGAAGCGTGATGATCAAGCAAAATTGAAGGCCTACGTGAGCTATTTTCATCCCGATTTTATCGGTGTACGGGGCGACCTGGACCAGGTGAATATTCTGACCGATGCGGTGGGCATTCTGCATTACATCGAGTCCAACAACAGCGATACCTATGAAGTCGCGCACAGCGGTAACCTGATATTGATTGATCCCCAGGCCCGTTTTGCCGGCGTTTTCAGTGCTCCGCATGACAGCCAGAAAATTGCACATGATTTAACCCAGTTAATCAATGGATAACAGCTTATGAAAAAATACTTATTACTGACCCTGTGCCTGCTCAGCACAGGGGTGCATGCCGACAGCAGCCAGGTCGAATTCAAAGACGGCTGGATCAAACAACTGCCACCGGTTGTGCCCATGCGCGCCGGTTATGTATTGATTGAAAATAACGCCAAGCAGGATGCCAAGCTGATTGCCTTGCAGAGTGACGCCTTCGATCGGGTCGAGTTGCACGAAACCAAAATGGTCGACGGCATGATGAAAATGATGGAGCTGGATGGCCTGGTGATTCCTGCACAGTCCCGGGTGGAACTGAAGCCGGGTGGAAAACACCTGATGTTGATCGATCCGAAAACGCCTTTAAAAATCGGTGACCAGATTGATCTCATCGCCACTTTCAGTGATGAAAAATCGCAACGCATCCAGTTGAAAGTCAAAAAGTAGATGGCAGACTACACCCCCAACTGGCGCGATAGGCTGTTAAGCTGGATGTTTATCGCCCTACCCCATCATGTCATCTCGCGTATTGTTTTTCGCCTGACCCGAATCAAGGGACCGCTGGTGAAACCCATGATTCGCTGGTTTATAAAAACCTACCGGGTGGACATGACACAGGCACTGGTAGAGGACATTGATCAGTACCCGACCTTTAACGAGTTTTTTGTACGGGCATTGAAACCAAATGCCAGACCCTTGTCCACGCAGGCGCATGGCCTGTGCAGCCCCGTGGATGGCACAGTTTCGCAATGTGGTGATATCATGAATGACCACCTGTTCCAGGCCAAGGGTCGTTTCTATTCAGTGCAAGACCTGCTCGGCGGTGATAAAAACCTGGCCAAGATGTTCACGGGCGGCCGCTTCGCTACCATTTACCTGGCCCCTTATAATTACCACCGTATTCACATGCCAATAGACGGTCGACTGAAACGAATGATCCACGTGCCCGGGCGCCTGTTCAGCGTGGCCCCGTGGCTGGTCAACAATGTATCGCGCCTGTTTGCCCGCAACGAACGCCTGGTGTGCCTGTTTTCCACCCCGTCCGGGCCCATGGCGATGATCCTGGTGGGTGCCATCAACGTGGCGGCCATCGAAACCGTTTGGAGCGGCCTGGTAACACCGCCCAAGGCTAAAAAGGTTTCTGAATTTGACTATACCCATACCGTCAAAGACTATGCCAAAGGGGCCGAGATGGGTCGGTTCAATATGGGTTCTACGGTTATTTTACTGACCACGGAAAAAGTGAACTGGTCAGAAGGCTTGAAACCCGGCCAGATCCTGCAGATGGGCCAGGCGATCGGCAAATTTCACTAGTGCTCCTTGGGGGAAGTCATCACTGGCATTCAACCACGTGATGATCGTCGCGATAATCCATGCTACGAATACAGGTGCCATCGATATGGCGCATCACCTGGCCGTTGCGATCCAGCCAGAATGCCGGATAGAACGGCTTCGGCTTATCCGCAGACGGCTCTTCAGCATATAACTCAAACTCTTCGGCACTGAAGATCAGTCCCGGAATATTGTCCACGCTAACCGGCTCAGAAGTATTGTCTTTCTGGTAGATGGCCCGCCCTGCTGCTACCCGGGTTTTAATGGCGCCATTGGTCGACACGATACGGCCCTGTAAAACTCCAATATAAGTGCCTGCAGACAGGAAATCGCCTTGGCCATTGGCTTTAGGTGAAACACAGCTATTTTCAGCGCACAGCCTGGCGCCAAAAACCGTTCCTCTTACGCCCAGCGTACCCACCCCGGTAATCACCTGGTAATTATCGGGTTCTGAAGAGGCAATGGAACCGGATATCGCGCGAAAAGCACCCTGCAGAAAACGGATTATGGAAAAGCCCTGATTGGATGACGCATCCCAGCTGAATTTTTCGATCAGTACCCTGGAGTTTTCCTTCAGTGCCAGACTGGAACCATCGCGAAACTGAATCAGTACATAGCCCTGTTCCCGGGTCAGCACCCGGTCACCCGGGTAAAGCGCCTGGCCCGCGTTAACTTCCTGCAACTGGCCCTGCTCGTTTACGACCCAGGCCTGACCATCCAGCGTTTCAATATGGGCGGCCGGCCTGCTGCCCGGCAACCTCAATGACATACCCACCCGGATTCGATGCGGGTTCGCATCCGGGAAATGATCCGGATTCATCGCCATGACCTGGTCGATGAAGTGCTGCTTTTGGGAAGGGTCTTTTTTTATTTGCTCCGCCCTGAATTTATAAGCGAGGGCACTCAGAGTATCTCCCGGTTGCACCCGATAGACTTGTTGTGCATGAACAGTCTGAACACCGATCAGGCCAGTCCATAAAAGTATAAATAATATTGAAGGTAACCGATGGTTCATGAGATTGGCTTTAACAAAATCGGCAAGTGTAGCGATATTTTTATTGGCTCTTCGTGATGGGTTTATGAAAATTGAATCATCTATCAAATTAAAGGGCGGCAAGTGTCTAACCAGATGGCATTTTGTGCATTACTGTCAACCAGCGTAAAAGCGGCCTGCTTGTCTGGGCTTCAATTGACAGAAAGCCGTTGCAGTTCTAAATTCATTATTGAACCTAGATTCAGCAGTTGACCGCTAATTCGTGGGGTTACCCGTTGTTATGTTGAAATTAATTTCATTAGTCAATTTCACCCAGCAGGTGAAACACGCTACGACACAGATTGCACATTTGAGTGTGCGCACAGCGGCGTTGCAACTCCTTGAAAGAGCCCGCTATTCCGCGTCGATGCGCCTTGCTCTGCACACACTCAAACGCACACTCTATGCCGTCCAACTGCGGATTCTAGGATGAAGGTTAAAGAACAAGCTCCAAACAAAATGATCAGGCATGTTGTTATTCTTGTTTTACTCCTGCTGGCGGGTTTTGCACCAGGCTTGCTCGCCTCAGATCAAATGCCTGACGAT
>JANTFY010000203.1 GCA_024763185.1 Gammaproteobacteria bacterium
GGCAGCGTCGATAGCGCTAAACCAACATTAAGAAATCCACATACCAAGAGGGAATAACAATGAAGAAAATCCTGACTTTAATGACCTGCTTGATGCTCAGTCTGGGCATGAGCTTAACAACCCAGGCAAAGACCTTGCGTTTGGCTTATGATGCCGACCCGGTGTCGATGGACCCGCACGAGCAACTGTCTGGTGGCACCCTGCAGTATTCGCACATGGTTTTCGATCCCCTGGTGCGCTGGGACCGCAGCATGAATTTCGAGCCTCGCCTGGCCGAGTCCTGGGAGCGCACCGATGACTACACGGTTCGTTTCAAGTTGCGTAAAGGGGTCAAATTCCACAGCGGAAATATGCTGACCTCGAAAGACGTTGAATTTACCTATAACCGCATGCTGGAGAGCCCCGATTTTAAAGGCTTGATGAACCCCTTCAAGGCTTTCAACGTTATCGATGACCATAGCTTCGAGCTGGTGACTGAAAAGCCTTATCCACTGGTGATGCACATGGCAACCTACATCTTCCCAATGGACAGCAAGTTCTACAGTGGTAACGATGCCAATGGTAATCCAAAGGCCATGCTGAAAAAACATGGCGATACCTTTGCTTCAACCAATGCCTCTGGAACCGGTCCTTATACGGTTACCGCGCGTCAACAGGGTGTTAAGGTCGAATTCAGCCGCTTTGCCGATTACTGGGATAAGTCTTCACCGGGTAATGTCGACAAGATCGTTATGACGCCCATCAAGGAGGCACCCACCCGGGTAGCCGCGCTGCTGTCCGGTGATGTCGATTTCATCTCACCGGTACCACCCACGGATTTGCAACGTATTGACAAGAGCCCTAACGTAGACCTGATCACCATGTCAGGCACGCGCATCATTACCTTTCAGTTAAACCAGAATCGGGTTGACGCATTCAAGGACAAGCGCGTGCGCCAGGCCATAGCCTATGCGGTCAACAATGACGGTATCGTCAAGAAGATCATGCGCGGATTCGGTACCGTTGCGGCCCAGCAAAGCCCCAAGGGTTACGTCGGTCATGTTCCATCGCTCAAGCCACGTTACGACCTGAACAAGGCCCGCCAACTGATGAAGGATGCCGGCTATGAAAAAGGTTTTTCGGTGACCATGATGGCACCCAATAATCGCTATGTTAACGATGCCAAGATTGCCGAGGCCGTGGCATCAATGCTGGCTAAAATCAATATCAAGGTTGACCTGACAACCATGCCCAAGGCCCAGTACTGGCCCAAGTTCGACGAACGCGCGGCGGATATCATGATGATCGGCTGGCACTCGGATACCGAAGACTCGGCCAACTTCACGGAGTTTCTGGCGATGTGCCCGGACACGAAAACCGGTTATGGTCAGTACAATAGTGGTAACTACTGCAACAAGTCGGTTGATGAAATGATTCTGGCAAGCCAGGGCGAAACCGATGAAGCCAAGCGTGCCAAACTATTGCAGGATGTAGAAAAAGCGCTGTACGAGGATGCGGCTTTTATCCCGCTGCACTGGCAGGACCTGGCCTGGGCGGCGAAAAAAGGTGTCAAAGCAGCAGATATCCTCAATGTCATGAATTTCCCTTACCTGGGTGACCTGGTTATCGAGTAATCCTGCAAAGCCTGCCTTACGGCAGGCTTTTTTTATTGAGCTTTATTGATAACCCATGTTTGCTTTTCTGGTACGCCGCTTGATCCAGGCCGTTCTGGTCATGTTCGTGATCAGCCTGATCAGTTTCTCGATTCAGGATAACCTGGGCGATCCACTGCGCGAAATGCTGGGTGTTGCCGTCTCCGAAGCCGAGCGCGAACGTCTGCGCGAGGAACTGGGGCTTAATGACCCGTTTCTGGAGCAATACTGGCGTTTTCTGCAGAAAGCCGTTCAAGGCGATCTCGGTAACTCGTATTTCTTCAAGCGACCTGCGCTTGAGGTCATCATGGAAAAGTTACCGGCCACCGTGGAACTGGTACTTGGCGCGACCCTGATCATCGTGACGCTATCGGTACCGATTGGTGTGTACTGTGCGATTCGACCGAAAACCTGGCTGGCCCGTACGCTGATGGGTCTCAGTATCATCGGCATCTCGGTCCCGGTTTTTCTGACCGCTATCCTGCTAATCTACGTGTTTTCAATCCACCTGGGCTGGTTTCCATCCTACGGTCGTGGTGACACAGCCATGATCGGTTTCTGGGAGACCGGGCTGTTGACACGCGATGGCTTGATACACCTGGTGCTGCCCTCGATTGCACTGTCCTCCATCATGCTGCCGTTATTCATTCGCCTGATCCGCTCCGAAATGATGGAATGCCTCGAGCAGGATTATATCCGCTTCGCGCGTGCCAAGGGTTTGAGCAATCGGCGCATCTGGTTTATCCATGCATTAAAGAATACGCTGCTACCGGTAATCACGGTGGGCGGGGTGCAGATTGGCACCATGATCGCCTTCACCATCCTCACCGAAACGGTATTCCAATGGCCCGGCATGGGCTTTCTCTTTCTTGAAGCGGTCAATCGCACGGATACCCCGTTGATTATTGCTTACATGATCATTGTGGGTTTGATCTTCGTGGTCACTAACACGCTGGTTGACCTGATCTACGGTTTGGTCGATCCCACCGTCAAGCTGGCTCGGAGGATTTGATGAGAAAGCTTTGGCAAGCCGTTGCCGGTTCCGATCTTTACTATCATTTCAAACGCGACAAGGTCGCCATCGCCAGTTTCAGCACACTCATGCTGATGGTGTTGATCAGTTTTACGGCACCGCTGATCGCGCCATTTGATCCCTACGATCCCATGCAGATCGACATTATGAATTCCGATATTCCACCGAGCTGGGTAGAAAACGGAGAAGAACAGTTTAAGCTCGGCACCGACGCCCAGGGCCGCGATATGTTGAGCACGATGATGTACGGAACGCGTATCTCGATCACCATCGGACTGCTCGCGGTTTGCCTGCAGCTGGTAATTGGTATCACGCTAGGGCTTGTTGCCGGTTATTTTGGCGGACGTATCGATTCTATCCTGATGCGTATTGCGGATATTCAGCTGTCGTTTTCAACGCTGATGGTGGCGATTATCGTGTTGGCGATTTTCCAGGCCTCGTTGGGGGCCGACCTGTATGGCGAGTATGCCCTGCTGATGCTGGTGCTGGTCATCGGTATTGCGGAATGGCCACAGTATGCGCGCACCGTGCGTGCATCGGTGCTTGCGGAAAAGGAAAAGGAGTATGTCGACGCGGTGCGCGTCATTGGTCTTGGGCCGATGCGCATCATGTTTCGCCATATCCTGCCCAACACGCTTTCGCCCGTCCTGGTCATCTCCACCGTGCAGGTCGCCAACGCCATCATGAGCGAGGCGGCATTGTCGTTTCTGGGTCTGGGCATGCCGGTTAACCAGCCCTCGCTGGGATCGCTGATCAATGCCGGATTTGAATTCATTCTGAGCGGCTCGTGGTGGATTACCACCTTTCCCGCGATCGCACTGATTCTCTTGGTACTGGTCATCAACCTGCTGGGTGACTGGCTGCGCGATGTTTTGAATCCAAAACTGTATAAAGGCTGATGGCTTTACTCGAAGTCGATAGTATTGAAGTGCGCTTTCCGCTGCGCGAACAGGAAGTCATTGCCCTGCGCGACGTCAGTTTTCAGCTTGATCGCGGCGAGCGCCTAGGCATTGTTGGCGAGAGCGGTGCGGGTAAATCCGTCGCGGCATTTGCCATACTTAACCTGATCAGCCGTCCAGGCTATATCTCTGAAGGGGAGATTCGATTCGACGGGCAAAACCTGGTCCGCTTGAGCGAAAGCCAGTTAAGCCGCGTGCGCGGTGATCGCATCACCATGATTTTCCAGGACCCGATGATGACCTTGAACCCGGTGCTGACCATCGGCACCCAGATGATGGAGTGTTTACGCACGCACCGCCACCTGGGTGAACGCGAGGCACGCGAGATTGCGGTCGAGAATTTGAAAAAGGTACGCATTCCATCGGCCGAGGCACGTATCGATCAATACCCACACGAGCTATCGGGTGGCATGCGCCAGCGTGTGGTTATTGCGATAGCACTGCTCACCGAACCCGACCTGATCATCGCCGATGAACCGACCACAGCCCTGGATGTCACCATCCAGGCCGAGATCATGGCCCTGCTGTTGGAACTTTGCGAAACCGAAAACGTGGCACTGATCCTGATCACCCACGATCTTGGTGTGGTGGCCCAGGTGACCCAGCGCACCATCGTCATGTATGCAGGACGGATTATCGAGGAAGGTCCAACGCGGGCACTGATCGACCGGCCTCAACACCCCTATACCGAGGGGCTTATACAGGCATTGCCGGAAAACGCGGTCAGTGGTCAGCGTCTCAACCAGATACCCGGCATGATGCCGACGTTGACGGCCATTCCTCTCGGCTGCTCGTTTAATCCACGTTGTGGACATGCCTCCGATCGCTGCAAGACCGAAGTACCGCTCCTTTCCACCGACCAGGACCACCGCGTTGCCTGTTTCTGGCGTATGCAGCAGGGGGCACGATGAACCCGGCGGCCAAGGAAACACTGGTTGAAATCCAGGACCTGTATAAATCATTTCCACTCAATTCACGCTTGCTGGAACAACTGAAAATCGAGAATGGCCGGGTGGTGCGCAAGCAGGAGGCGGTCAATGCCATCAACGGCGTCAGTCTCCAGGTCCAACGTGGCGAGGCACTTTGCGTGGTTGGCGAGAGCGGTTGTGGCAAGTCTACCGTGGCACGGGTCGTCATGGGATTACTGTCACCGACAAACGGCCAGGTGCATTACCAGGGTCA
>JANTFY010000204.1 GCA_024763185.1 Gammaproteobacteria bacterium
CATGTGGGACAGTTTCTCACCAGGCCTGACCTTTGTGGTTGCTGCCGGTATCGCTTTTGCGGGTTTTCTGGTTTCACTGCGTGTCAGAAACCATCCGGCCGAGGGCGCCGCCTAGGGACCAGAACATGGCGCTACACTAGCGGTATTCGAAACTCTGGCGCAGCAGACTGTTGCGTTCCTGATCCAGGGTATTCACATACCAGTAACCGGTCAATCCGGAGGGCAAGGTTTTGCTGCTCCATACACGCCAGCGTGGACCACCGACCTCAAAAGTCTTTTCAAAGACCACATTATCATCATAAATCCATTGATGGGTAACGATCTGGCCCTGCAGATCCTTCAACTCGGTAAAATACTTGATCTGGTGTTGATTGCTGTCGAGAACTTCAATGCGGTCCACCGGTTCTCGGTCAATTATGTCAGTGGTGAATTGTGCGCGTTCTACAGTTCCTGCAAAGGTTACAGAACTTGCCAGGATGGCGGCTATGATCAGCAGTGGTTTTACCCGTTTTAACATGATTGATCCCTCATTGTGTGGATTGATCTTTATAATATATCAATGAATGCTCTTTGTTGCCCAAGTGATTAAGGTAAATGGCTATAACCATTCGATCGGCATGTTTTCCAGGGCCTGTGTGTTGATGTGCTAGCGTTGATGAGGACAGTTTTTCCTGTATTGCGGGTACTATTCTGAGGTTTTGAGCAGATCGATCATGGCGTTGGTCGCTTTTGATCGACTGCGGTTTTTATTCAATACAATACCGAGTTGCCGGCTTGCATTGAATCCGGGCATGTTAAGCCGGATCAGGCCGCTATCGAGCATGTTTGTTGGCAGGATGCTCCAGCCCAGGCCGACCGATACCATCATTTTAATGGTTTCCAGGTAATTGGTTTCCAGGTTGATTTTTAAATCGCCGATTACATTGGCCAGCGCCTTTTCAATCGCGTCTCGGGTAAACGTGCCGTGTGAAGGTAAAACAGCCGGGTGTTTTACCAGGTCGTTTAATGTCGGTGATGGTAGTGTCGCCAGCGGATGTTCACTGGCACAACTGATGACCAGATGGTCCTGCCAGATCGGCACATATTTGAGCCGGGCCGAACTGTCAAAAGGCAGGGTGACGACTGCCATATCCAGTTCATTTTTTTCTATCATCTGGCAGGCCTGTTCAGAATCCATGAAGTGCAGGTCCAGGTCTACTTCCGGGTATTGGCCGTTATAGGCCCGCAGTATCGGCGGTAATCGATGCAAGCCAATGTGATGACTGGTGGCCATTTTTAACGACCCCATCGGGTTGCCTTCCAAGTCCGCAATCTGCTGTCGGGCATGCTGCAGGTTGTTGAGAATCTGTCGCGCCATTGGCAGTAAGGCCTGGCCGGTCTGGGTCAGATGGATGTGCTTGCCATTTCGATCCACCAGCTTGCTGCCGAACTGTTCTTCCAGTTGCTTGATGCGTTTACTCACGGCCGGTTGGGTTAAATACAACTGTTCAGCAGCCATTGAGAAAGACTGGGTTTCGGCGATCTTGATAAAAGCCTGCAGGTTGCCAGTGTCCATTATTCCTGATGGTTATAATAAATATGAAAAATATGAATTAGAGTTATTTTATAATTGAAGTTAGACTTCATGGCAAGTTAAAACAGGTAAAATCCATGTCCGCATTAACACTTTACGATAAGGTTTGGCAACAACACGTGGTGCGTCAGGAAGATGACGGTACCGCGTTATTGTATATCGACCGGCACCTGGTGCATGAAGTGACTTCTCCACAGGCGTTCGAAGGGTTACAGATCAATCATCGCCCCCTGTGGCGCAAGGAGTCCATCGTGGCTGTGCCGGATCATAATGTTCCGACCACCGACCGCGATCAGGGAATCAGCGATCCGGTTGCCCGGTTGCAGGTAGACACGCTGGACCAGAATTGTGACAGCTTCGGTTTGACCGAATTTAAAATGAACGACCGGCGCCAGGGTATCGTGCACGTTATTGGGCCCGAACAGGGCGCAACCCTGCCCGGCATGACCGTGGTGTGTGGTGATTCACATACCTCGACCCACGGTGCTTTTGCGGCTCTGGCGTTTGGCATCGGAACCTCTGAGGTTGAACATGTCATGGCGACGCAGTGCTTGATCCAGAAAAAGTCAAAGAACATGCGCATCACAATTGAAGGCCCGGTGGGCCCTGGGGTGACGGCCAAGGACATCGTGCTGGCCATCATCGGTGAAATCGGCACGGCCGGCGGTACCGGTTATGCCATCGAATTTGCCGGCGAAGCGATTCGAAACCTGTCGATGGAAGGGCGCATGACGGTCTGTAATATGACCATCGAGGGCGGTGCGCGTGCCGGTTTGATTGCCTGTGACCAAACCACGATTGATTATGTAAAAGGCCGGCCCTTTGCCCCTGCAGAAGAATATTGGGACCAGGCGGTGGCTTATTGGAATACGTTGCATTCCGATGCCGGCGCCGTTTTCGACCGGGAGGTTGTTATCCAGGGGGATTCGATTCAACCACAGGTAACCTGGGGCACGTCACCGGAAATGGTTATACCGGTTAATGCCAGGGTGCCGGACCCGGCCCAGGAAGCCGATCAGGTGAAATCGGATGGTATGCAAAAAGCTTTGGACTACATGGGGCTGAAAGCAGGTACGCCATTAAACGAGGTGTTTATCGACAAGGTGTTCATCGGATCCTGTACCAATTCACGAATTGAAGATCTGCGGGCGGCGGCACAAATAGCCAAAGGTCGTCGGGTGGCGGATAATGTCAAGCAGGCTCTGGTCGTGCCCGGCAGTGGCCTGGTAAAACAAAAGGCAGAACAGGAAGGGCTTGATAAAATATTTGTCGAGGCCGGGTTTGAATGGCGTGATCCGGGTTGTTCCATGTGCCTGGCCATGAATGCTGACCGCCTGGAGCCAGGTGAACGTTGTGCATCAACATCCAACCGTAATTTTGAAGGCCGCCAGGGGCAGGGTGGGCGTACTCACCTGGTTTCACCGGCGATGGCGGCTGCGGCCGCGGTGTTTGGGTATTTCACCGATGTGCGTGAAGTCGAACTGTTAAATTAATGTAAGAGGTGCGAGATGAAAAAACTATCACTGCTGCTGGTGATTGCATTTTTAGTATCCCTGACCGGTTGTGAAACCATGAAAGGCGTGGGTCAGGATATTCAGAAAGCGGGCAAGGCGTTGGAAAAGAAAGCCAGCGAATAAAGCCAAGTGGCACCAATAAACAGGATCCAATATGCAAAAATTTGAAAAATTTAGCGGTATCGTGGCACCGATGGATCGTGCCAACGTCGATACCGATGCGATTATTCCCAAGCAGTATTTGAAGTCGATTAAACGTTCCGGGTTTGGTCCCAACCTGTTTGATGACTGGCGTTATCTCGATCCGGGTGCACCGGACATCGACAATAAAACCCGACGCGAAAATCCGGATTTTGTGCTCAATGATGCGCGCTATAGAAAGGCGCAGATTTTACTGGCGCGCGAAAACTTTGGTTGTGGTTCTTCGCGTGAGCATGCGGTGTGGGCCCTTGAAGATTTTGGTTTCAAGGTGGTGATCGCGCCCAGTTTTGCAGATATCTTTTACAACAACAGTTTTAAGAGCGGCCTGTTACCCATTGTGTTGAGTCATGACCAGGTCGACCAGCTGTTTACGGAATTATTCGATCAGGAAAATTATCAGCTCACGGTTGATCTGCAAAATCAGCTGGTGAGCAATGCTACTGGTTCGCAAATGTCGTTTGACATTGATGAATTCCGTAAATACTGCCTGCTCAACGGCCTGGATGATATTGGCCTGACGTTACAGCATGCAGAACAGATTAAATCCTTTGAACAACAATATTACCAGCAGTCTCCGTGGCTGAAATAGTGGCAGGTTTATTAATATTATGAGTGCAAAAATTGCAATTTTACCCGGTGATGGCATCGGCCCCGAAATTGTCAACGAGGCGGTCAAGGTGCTCGAGTGTCTGCAGCAGGATTATGGTTTTGCAGCCGAACTGGAAAGCGCCCACGTGGGCGGCGCGGCCTATGATGATAGCGGCAGTCCGCTACCGCAACAAACGCTGGATTTGTGTAAAAGTGCCGATGCGATTTTGCTGGGTGCCGTGGGCGGTCCGCAGTACGAATCGCTGGAAAGGGATTTGCGCCCTGAAAAAGGCCTGTTGGGTCTGAGATCAGAGCTCAAGCTGTTTTCCAATCTACGCCCGGCGCTGCTCTATCCACAACTGGCCAATGCCTCCAGCCTGAAAGCGGATATCGTGTCCGGGCTGGATATCATGATTGTACGTGAACTTACCGGTGGTATTTACTTTGGCCAGCCGCGGGGCATTCGCACCCTGGAGAGTGGTGAACGCCAGGGTTACAACACGCTGGTGTATGCCGAGCATGAAATAGAGCGTATCGCGCATTCTGCATTTAATGTGGCAATGAAACGCAACAAGAAGGTTTGCTCGGTGGACAAGGCCAATGTGCTCGAGGTTTCCGAGTTATGGCGCGAAGTGATGATCCGGGTCAGTAAGGAGTATCCCGAGGTTGAGCTATCCCATATGTATGTGGATAACGCATCCATGCAACTGGTGAAATGGCCAAAACAGTTCGATGTGATGGTCACCAAAAACATGTTTGGCGATATCCTGTCTGATACCGCGGCCATGCTGACCGGTTCGATTGGCATGTTGCCCTCGGCTTCGCTGGATAAGGACGGCAAGGGCATGTACGAGCCGATTCACGGTTCAGCACCGGATATTGCGGGCAACAA
>JANTFY010000205.1 GCA_024763185.1 Gammaproteobacteria bacterium
CGACGCATCGGTACTGCCGCGCAGCATCGGCAGTAAAGATGCCTTTACCAACGCCATGTGCCTGGACATCGCCATGGGCGGTTCCACCAATACCATCCTGCACCTGCTGGCCGCGGCCCAGGAAGCCGGTGTCGATTTCACCATGAAGGATATCGATGCGCTGTCACGCAAGGTACCCAACCTGTGCAAGGTCGCCCCCAATTCAAAGGATTACCACATGGAAGATGTACACCGAGCCGGCGGTGTCATGGGCATACTCGGTGAACTCGACCGCGGTGGACACCTTAATACCAGCGTTCCAACCGTGCACAGCCCGACCATGAAGCAAGCCCTGGATCAGTGGGACATTGCTCGCGAAAGTTGTTCGGACACGGCCAAAAGCCTGTTTCTTGCCGGTCCGGCCGGCATCCCGACGCAGCAGGCCTTTAGCCAGGACACACGCTGGCCTTCCCTGGATATAGATCGTGAAAACGGCTGTACGCGCAGCGTGGAAAATGCCTATTCGCAGGAAGGCGGGCTGGCCGTCCTGTATGGCAATATCGCCGAAGACGGTTGCGTGGTAAAAACCGCGGGCGTTGATGAATCCATTTATAACTTCACCGGACGCGCGCGCATCTTCGAATCGCAGGACAGCGCGGTAGCGGCTATTCTCGATGACCAGATCGTGGAAGGCGATGTCGTTGTCATCCGTTACGAGGGCCCGCGTGGCGGACCCGGCATGCAGGAAATGCTGTACCCCACCTCTTACCTGAAATCCAAGGGCCTGGGCAAGGCCTGTGCCTTACTGACCGATGGCCGCTTCTCCGGCGGCACATCCGGCCTTTCCATCGGTCATGCCAGCCCCGAGGCGGCTTCTGGCGGTGCCATCGGCCTGGTTGAAGAAGGTGATACGATCATCATCAGCATTCCCGAGCGCAGCATTAACCTGGATGTCGATGAGCATACCCTGCAGCAACGCCGCGATGCCATGAATGCAAAAGGCGATGCCGCCTGGCAGCCGCTCGAACAACGCACCCGTAGGGTCAGTCTGGCCCTGCAGGCCTACGCCATGATGGCCACTTCTGCTGACAAGGGCGCGGTGCGTTCTCTGGATCAGATATCCGTCAAAACAAGCTAGAGAACTTTTACGCAAGTGAAACTGATCATCGGTAACAAGAACTACTCGTCCTGGTCTCTCAGACCATGGCTGCTGCTCAGGCATTTCGAGATTGAATTCGAGGAAATCCGCATTCCACTGTTTACCGAGGGTTTCGAGGCCACACTGGCCCGTTTTACCGATGCCAACAAGGTACCGGTATTGCACGACGGGGACATCAACATCTGGGACTCGCTGGCTATCTGCGAATATATCTCGGAACAGTATCTTGATGGCAAAGGTTGGCCGTCGGATAGCACTGCCCGTGCCATGGCGCGCAGCGCCAGTGCCGAAATGCATTCCAGTTTTTTCGAGATACGCGAACACATGCCAATGAACTGCCGCGCCAAACGGCGCATCGACTTCACCCCTGAATTGCATGCGGAAATCAATCGGGTGCAACAGTTATGGATGCAGCTGAGAACCCGGTATGCCGATCAGGGGCCGTGGTTGCTGGGCGACTTTTCTATTGCCGACTGTATCTATGCGCCGATGGCCTTGCGCTTTAACAGCTACCAGCCTGAGTTGAATTCGACCAGTCGCGAATATATTGCCACCATTTTGAGTCACCCAGCCATGAAGCTGTGGATTCAGCAGGCCGCTGACGAAAAAGAGATCATCGAGTTTGCCGAAGTGGGTGAAATGGTTGATTAAGGCTGTATTGAAAACAACCCTGTAAATTGGATTTAACAAGACCTCGAAAACTTTACTCTATGCACCTTCGGGTGATTATCACCAGGTATCTGTCATGAAAACCATCTTCACGTTTTATGCAACACTACCTATCCTGGTCTTGTTTGCTATACCCGGCGCGGCACAAATCTACCAATGTAAAATGGATGATGGCTCGATCAAATTCTCCGATAGCGCATGCCCGGAAGCGAAGGAGAGCGTCACAATAAAAAAACATCATAACAAAGCAGAGCTGGCCCCCGAAGTTTGCGAAACGGCACAACGCTTTGCCAAGGCCTTAACCGGCATGATGCGACAGGGCCAGTCTTCGATGGACGCGATTAATGAACTGGGAGGCTCAAGCGTGGTCGCCCCGGGCGTAAAAAGCCTCATCAACCAGGTATTTTCCTACCGACATAACCCATCGATCGACCCGGCAAGAGCGGGTTACCTGATAATGACACGATGCAACAATCGCGCATTTGGTGATATCAAGGTTGAAGATTTTCCGCAAGCTTACAGGCCACGCCCGGAATATGACGCCAACCTGTTTCCCGGGAACTGGCCAAATCAAAATTTCAACCGCATGCCCAACGAACGGTTTATTGATCAAGCCCCACAAATTCAGGAACAACAAAGACCGTTTAACCGACAGCAGAAACAGCAATGGCAGCAGGAATCAGAAAGGCGCCAACAACTTAAACAACAAAAAACATGCGGTAAATACAAAGACCGCTTAGCCCGTTTAAGAGAACAAATGCGAGATGGCTACTCGCTTAATTCCGCAGAGCGCTTGAGAAAAGAAGAAAAAACCATCCAGCAAAATATCCGTAAACATTGCGGCCGCTAAAGTTAACAGTTCATGACCGATGAAAATACGGGGTTTACCCTGGGCACGTTGGCGGTAGCCCTGTTTTCTTTAACCCTTCCCACCACCCGCTTCATCATCGACCATTTCGACCCGGTCTTCATTGGCCTGGGACGCGCCGTCATTGCCGCGATCATCGCTGCTGGCCTGTTATTTTTCAGTTCTGCAAACTGGCCGGATAAGCGCCAGTTCTACCAGCTAATCATCACCGCCGCGGGCGTCGTGATCGGCTTCCCGGTTTTCTCAGCCTGGGCCATGCAAACGCTACCCGCTTTCCATGGCGGTATCATGCTCGCGCTATTACCGCTGGCAACCGCCATCGTCGGCGTTTTCATTGCCCATGAACGACCCTCCGTAGGATACTGGTTGGCCGCCCTGGGCGGGTGCGGCCTGGTGCTGGGTTTTGCCTTGCTTAAAGGCAGTGGCAGCTTTCAAACCGGGGACTTTGCACTGTTGGCCGCGATTATCAGCGCGGCTGTCGGTTATGCGGTGGGAGGAAAACTGTCGAGAGAAATGAGCGGCTGGCGCGTGATCTGCTGGTCGCTGGTCATCGCCCTGCCCTTTATCCTGATCCCGGCGCTCTTGACCATGCCCGATAAGCTCAAGTCCGTTCCGTGGTCGGCTTGGGGCGGTTTTCTGTACCTGGCCCTGTTCAGCCAGCTGTTTGGCTTTTTTCTATGGAACAAGGGCCTGGCCTTGGGCGGTATTGCGCATGTCAGTCAAACCCAGTTACTGCAACCCTTTTTCACGCTGGCTTTTTCCAGCCTGCTGCTGGCCGAGAAAATCGACCGTATCAGCATCCTGTTCGCGGTGCTGGTTGTGACCGTGGTATTTATCGGCAAACGTATGCCGGTTTTCCAGCACAAGGCCTGATCGGGCCTCAAGCCTGACTGGCCACCCACAGATCCAGCAAAACAGCCCCGGCTTCTTCGATGCTGTTGCCGAAAAAAACCAGGCCATCCTCATGTCCGCGCATGACCAGGCATTGATATTGACTCAACAGTCCTGAGTTTTGCAGGCGCAGCACCTCTTCGGCCATTGCCTGCGTACCATATTCCACGTTTTCAGCCGTTGCCGGAAGTTTACCTTGCAGTGCAAATTGCCACAGTCGCGGGTCGTGCACATGCATGACGCACTGGATACTGGCGGATAGCTGATAAATCATGGCATGCGTTAACGCCTCGGAGGATGGCGTCACGGGACCGCTTGCAACCACCCGGTTGCGTCGAATATCACAATGCTCGACCTGTACGTAGTGCTCTGGCAGCAACTGTGCCAGATGTCCGGTCTGGGTGCCCGAGATAATGAAGCGGGAAGCCAGTAACGGATCGCGCATGCTGAGGTTTCCAAAGCCATAACCCTGGTAACGGTCATCATCCTGCCCGATGAGGCCAAGCCCGAACAGGATGGAACGCCACACGTTGAGCTCTCGTAAATCCTGCATAACAGGCCCGGCCTGCTTAAAATCGAGCTGATACTTAATAACACCTTCCGCTTCAGGCATGCTTTTTACCGCTGTAAAGATGCCAACATTTTAACGTGACTGACCCATAACATGATATAGATCATTGACGCATAAAGGGGTCAGCACCCTTAATTGAAGGATGCAAAATCTTGAGCTACACTACAGAGCTCAACGAACAAGCGAGGGGACACACGATGCCTAGAAAGCCAAGATTCTATCTGCCCAACTATCCGGTGCATATTGTTCAGCGCGGGCATAACAAGAACAACGTTTTTTTTGAAAACGAAGATTACAAGGCCTATCTGGACTGGTTACAGGAGGGTTCTGAATGGTATGAAGTCCCCATCCATGCCTATGCGCTTTTACCGAATGAAATACACATACTGGCATCTCCCTCCGAAAAAGAAGCCGCCAGCCGCATGATGCAATACCAGGGGCGTCGCTATGTGCCTTATATCAATGCCGCCCACGGCAAAACCGGCACCATCTGGCAGGGACGCTACAAGGCCAGCCTGATAGACCCGGAAACCTATTTAATCAACACCATGCTATACATTGAAAACCTGCCGGTGCGTGACGGGCTGGTAAAATCCGCAGGCGCTTATAAATGGTCCAGTTACAA
>JANTFY010000206.1 GCA_024763185.1 Gammaproteobacteria bacterium
TGATCTCGATGCGTAATTCCTGCAGTCGTTGCTTGTAGGCATCGGCGTCTCCATAATCCACGAACCGTTCAACCAGCCTGTGCGGGTCCGGGGTGCGCTGCGCGTGTTTGATCGGGCACCAGTATTGTTCAGTTCTTGCCGATATCTCGCGAACGTATTCGATCAGTCCATTGCCGTAGCTGCAGTAGACACAGTTAATTTTTTCTATGACGTTGAGATAGGCAAGGTGATGGCGGTCGTTGCTGAAATAATCCGACCGCGTCACCCGGGGTATACCGTAAACACGAAAACAAACGTGCTGATAGAGAGTGACTAACGCATCCAGTAATATAAATGGAATTATAACGCTATAGATCAAGGGCGCCGTCAACAGATGTCCCAGACGCGCCGTACGCAGATAGGTCCAAACGCCAGTTTTCTGGCGACGCTGCAGGGCACGCATACCCTGTTCAAAACGAACCTTGCCCTGTTCCAGGCTATAACGAAATTGCTCTCGTTTTTCTCTGAGCAGGTCATCGATTTCACTTTCCAGCTCCGCCTGCAAAGCATGCAGGCGATTAAGGATATCGTCTATGGGGGAATCGGGCATGAAAAACCTCCTGGTGGTTTGACTGGTATAATGATTTTGATAAAAAACACACTAAAGCGCTTCATGAGGCAACACAAGAAATTGCTCGGACAAATGAGTAATGCCTTGTGGCGAAAGGATAAAGGTATTGATCAAACCGGGGTATGAAAAAATGTTTCATTCAGGCAACTGCATACTTTTTTGTTTTAGCATCAGGCGAATCCCTTCGGCCTGTTGATAGTTGAGGGTTTGTATCAACTTCTGCATCCATTCCTGCGCGTCTTCGGGTTTTTTCATGAGGGTTAGAATCGTGGTTTTCATTGCCTGTACCGGGGCCAGGCACCAGTTTTCCTTGGTTTGCTCGAGTATCGCCAGGGACTGATCGATTAATGCCTCGGCTTCTTGCAGGCGACCCGCTTTCATCAGCACCTCGGCCTGGACGGCCAGGAAGTTGGGTATCATAACCTGCGCACCGGTCGGCAGGTAAACCTCGCTGGCTTTGGCCATGGCTTTTTCACCGGCTTCAATCTGCTGTTTGTTGAAAAACAGCAAGGCCTGAAGGATCAGGCTTAGTCCGAGAAAAAGTATGACTTCGTTGTCGGTGCAGACCTTGATGGATTCATTGACCCGTTTTTCGGCTTCTTCAAAATCCCCGATACTCATGAACACATAGGTTGCATAGGACAGGGCGTAAGCCAGTGTCATTGGGTGATTGGTTTCGCGAGCATGGGCCACGGAACCTATCGCATAAGCAATGGCCTTATCGATTTCACCCAACATCAGTTCATTCCAGGCCTGAAAATTTCGCGTGGCGACAAACGGGTTTTGCCCGTAGGTGACGATATGGTGGGTGGAATCCTCGCGCTCGTAAAAATCGATGGCTGTTTGCAGGGTCTGCCGTGCATCGATGAATTCACCGCGGTAAAAGTCGTTGATGCCCTGCACCATGTAGGATTCACAGATTTCGCTGCGAACGTTTCTGGATTCACTGAGGCGAATCATTTCCTGTGACATCGGGTAGGCGGTCAGGTGTTCTGCGCGAACGCAATGATAGGTCCAGTTGCCGAACAGGATATTGATGATCTCGCTCGTGTCGTTTAACTGTTTGCTCAGGGCCAGTGCCTTGCCGTAGGCCTTACCGGCGCGCTCATCCGCATAGCCGTAACGGTTCATCAGGGCGGGCCCCAAGGTGGTGTATATCGCCAGTTGCAGACGGGTTTTATCATTCTTTGAAGCGATCTGTTCAGAAAGTTCCAGTGCATGTTCGCATTGGTCGATGCTTTCCGAGATGGCAAAAAGGGTCAGATTGCGCTGTGCCGATTGTTGCCAGTATTGTATGGCTTTGGCTGTGTCCCCGCTTTTTTCCCAGTGCAGGGCAATCAGGGCCGGCTGGGTGTGGACCAGTTGTTCGTCTGTTTGCTCGATGGTTTTGGCTATAACCGCGTGCAGATGTTGTTTGGAGTCCTGATGCAGGGTCTGGTAGGCGGCATCACGGATCAGAGCGTGTTTAAAGTACCACTGGTCGCTGTCGTTGGAAGGATAAAAAATTTCGGCCTGGACCAGGGTATTAAACTGGTTGTCGAACTCATTGTCATCGTTGGAACAGCGTTGTAACAGTGAACGTTTAAAATTGCGTCCAATCACCGAGGCAACCTGTGCCAGTTCGTGGGCGGCCCCGAGTTTGTCCAGTCTTGAAATCAAGGTGTCCTGAATGCTTTCCGGCACCTGGTCCTGCTCACCGGATTGGCGGCGAAGAGACTTGGCCAGTTCTTCGATAAACAGGGGATTGCCCCCGGTGCGCTCTGCCAGCGTACTCAGGTGTCCGGGTTTGAAAGCCTTGTCCGACCCTTCAGTCGATTTTTCCAGCAATTGCGTGAGCAGGCTTTCACTCTGGGCCGTGCGCAATTTGTTCAGGTACAGATTACTGGTGACCACGTTGGTCAACCAGCCGGGTTTATATTCGGGCCGACAACTTAATATAATAAAGGTGGAACGGGTCTGTGCGGGTTGTAGCAGTTGTTCGATGATCAGGCTGGTGGCCTGGTCAATCCAGTGCAGGTCTTCAACAATAATCAGCGTGGTAATCCCATCCCGATTCGCGGTCAAAATTCGTAGTAACAATGACTGGTACTTACGGTTCAACAGATCACCGGTGGGTAATAACGTGGCCTGTTTTTCCGTTAGTGACAGGCCGAGTAGTTGGCCGAGTAGCAGGGCATCAAGCGTTTCAGTTTCGAACAGTGTATCCAGGAAGCTTTCAAGGGTAGCCATATCAAGTACTTCATCCACCTGTTTCTTGAACGTTTGGATGTTCTGTTTCAAATAACCCAGTAACGGAAAATAGGTGGTGGATTGTTCGTAGGGCGAACAAGCCAGTTCGATACGTTTAACGGCCTCATTTTCTACCGTCTGGCTGAATTCGTAAATCAAGCGTGACTTGCCGATGCCGGCCTCGCCACTGATCAGTACACGTTGATATTCACCTTCCAGTGCCTGTTGCCAGTTGTCCTTTAATATGGCCAGTTGTGCCTCTCTACCGGTAAAAGGCGACAGAGTGACCGTAAAAGGGTGTTTGGAAGCGCCGCTTCTTTTCACTATGGCGTGGCAGTTTTGCTGCTTAAAACTGGAGGATAGCTTAACCAGTGCTTCGGGTAATTTATTGACCAGTGAATCGGTGATCCACAGATTGGCATCAGCTTGGCCGTTGACGAATTGCACCGCGGATGAGTCGATCGGTTGAGTGAGTGGAGCCGTGTGCTGTGTAGTGGCTGTAGAGGTCTGCATGTATTGGTAATCAGCCAGCGCTTTGCAACAGCGGTCCTTTGATGAACAGGCCTCGACCCAGGCCAGTCCGCATAACAATCCATTTTTAATGGTCAGTTCATCCGCCAGCGGAAAACCAAAGGTGGCCACCCGACAGTTGTGCGGTATTTGCTGTCCCTGTTTTTTTTCCAGTAATTGCCCGCGGTATTTTTTTACCAGCGCAAGCGCCAATTCGATCTCGTTGTCCTGAATGATGTTTTCCTGCCCAAACAGCTGCAGCACGAACAGGGATTTATGAGAAGCAATGGATGGGTGTGCATCGGCTTTTTGCGGGATTTTGACCTCGCTGTATTCGGGTACAAATTTATAATGCTCTGAAGACTTCAATTGTGCCAGTGCTTTCAATAAATGCTGTCGAATATGTTCTGCATTGGCCGGACGCAGTGATTTATCAATATTCAGGCAGTGCTGGATAATGTCATACAGTGGTTTGTATTTTTCGCGCAGGGTGGGCGAATAGGCTATGGGCTCGTGCAACATGGAGTAGATGATTTCGGGGGCGGTTTTACCGTCATACGGTGTTTTGCCTTCCAGCATTTCGTACAGAATCATGCCGCTGGCCCAGATGTCGGTGGAAGGGTCAATGGCGTCGCCACGAAACTGTTCGGGCGACATGTAAGCCGGCGTGCCGATGATCTCGCCGGTGGAGGTGTGGTGTTCATCACGTATTTTGGCAATACCAAAATCAACCAGCTTAAGCTGGTAAAAACTGTCTACGATGATGTTTTCCGGTTTCAGATCGCGATGAATGATGCCCTGTTTGTGGGCTGCCACCAGCGCCGAAACCAGTTGCTGCATGATGGACAGGATCTGCTGCAGCGTAAGATCTCGCTGGCGGATTTTTTGTGACAGATTCTGTCCTTCACAATAGGCCGAGGCAATATGAATGACACCATTATCCGACTCGGCTATGTCATAGATGGTGTTGATGTTTTCGTGCTGGATGCGTGCGGCCGCACGCGCCTCGCGCATGAAACGATCCTTGAATTTCTGCTGGTCAGACAGGTAGGGGTGCAAAACCTTGATCGCGACGGATCGTGATAAACGGTTATCGTAGGCCCGGTATACGCTGCCCATGCCGCCGTGGGCAATGAGCTCCATGATGTCGTAGCCATTGATCCTGGGCGTGTTGATGTCGTGACTGATGGATGTCAGGTCTTCGAGTACATATCGCGTTTTACGCGTCTTGCGCCGGTCGGCCTCGATCAGTTGACGGACTTCATCGATTACAGTCTTGGAACAGGATGGCCGGTTTTCAAAAAACTTGTCCAGTTCTGCCTGTGGCAAGTCTACCGCCTGGTTGAATAATTCCTGAATTAACTGCCAGTTTTCGTTTTTCATTATTGTGACTGGTCATGTTGTGA
>JANTFY010000207.1 GCA_024763185.1 Gammaproteobacteria bacterium
CCGAACAGCACTCGCACCAGCAATTGATCGACCAGTTCGGTCAGAAATCGCATAGGATATGGGTACTCATCGATGGTGCCGAAGTCGAGATCCCGCTGCAGGGGGTTCGCAAGAATGATTTTGTCATCGTCAATGCCGGTGAGGTTATACCGGTCGACGGCACCGTGGTGGAAGGTATCGCAACCATTGACCAGCACAGCCTGACCGGTGAATCGCAACCGATCGAAAGAGAAAGCGGAACCAAGGTTTATGCCACGACGCTGGTACTGTCCGGCCGCATTCTGGTCCAGGCAGAACATACCGGTGCTGATACCAATGCCGCGAAAATCGAAGAAATACTGGAGCAAACCCAGGACTTTAAGGAAAGCCTCAGATTACGCGGCAAAAAGATTGCGGACGGTTTTATCGCACCCACTCTGCTTGTCAGTGGACTGACATTACCTTTCCTTGGGCCAAGCTCCGCGCTCGCCATACTCTGGTCCGGGTTTGGCTACGACATGAAGTTGTACGGTCCGATCAGCGTTCTGAATTTCCTTCATCTGATGGCCAAGAACGGCATATTGATCAAGGATGGCCGTTCACTGGAAACGCTGCAGCAACTGGATACGGTAGTTTTCGACAAGACCGGGACCCTGACCGTCGAGCAACCCAGGCTGGGACGAATCTACCCACTGTCCTCGTACAGTGAAGAAACCCTTCTTATCTACGCTGCGGCCGCGGAATATCGGCAAACCCACCCGGTCGCCAGGGCTATCCTGGGTGCTGCCGAAGAACGGGAACTGGAGTTACCCGCCATAGACGATGCTGCCTATGAAGTGGGTTACGGCATTCAGGTAACGCTGGATGATAAATTAATCCTGGTTGGCAGCGTTCGTTTTATGGAACAGAAAGGCATCCACCTGCCCGCTGCGCTAAGTGTCGTACAAAGCCAGGCTCACGACACGGGCAGCTCACTGGTGTACATCGCGGTCGATAAACATCTCGCCGGTGTGTTGAGGCTGGATCCCTGCATCCGCCCCGAGGCCAGACAAATCATCGACTACCTGAAAACGGCAGGCATTACTGTTTCGATTATCTCGGGGGATCAGGAAGAGCCCACCCGCCGGCTTGCCCTTGAGCTTGGCGTGGACAGTTACTATGCCGAAACCTTACCGGCACAAAAAGCCGAGCTGATCAGCAAACTACGCGAGGATGGCAAGTTCGTAGGATATGTCGGTGACGGTATCAACGATGCCATCGCCCTGAAGTCGGCCAACGTTTCCATCTCATTGAGCGGAGCTTCCACCGTCGCAATGGACACGGCCCAGATTATTTTGATGGATGGCGATCTGGCAAAAGTCGAGTCCCTGTTTGAAATTTCCAAGGCATTCGAAAAGAACATGCAAACCAACTATATGCTTTCCATGGTTCCCGGCGTCATCACCCTGACAGGTGTATTCACGTTACATATGGGTATAGTCGGCGCTCTCGCCATCTATTTCACTTCTGAAATAATTGCGCTGACCAATTGTATAATGCCGTTAATCAAGGATGAGTTATCCGAAAAAGAAGCCACCAGGACAGAAACAGATGGGGCGGAGAACAGGGTTGATGAAATAGCCAGCGATGCCGTCGAAAGCATACCCACGTCTGAACCAGTACCCGACAGGTCCTAGTCAACATCTCTCACCCGAACCACTCAGGCTCTTTTTCCTATGAGCCGAAAAGATACCCTAACAACACTGACCGATTAAAGAATATTCCGACTTTAGCGATGAACGAACTCGACAAAATACGGCATCTGGAAAAAACAAGCCGGTTATTGGAGCCAGAGCAAAGCACACGTGCGTATTGGCAGTCCCAAACAAATGCCTACGCGGAAGCCTTTATTCAGGGACGCGATGAGCGCAAAGCTTACGAATGCAGCGCGGGTAGTGGCCTCGGACTGTTTGAAAGCCCGATACAAGAAAAGCCCATGGGTATCGAGGCCGTATTAAAGCTGGTAGAAACTTCCATCGATCCTTCAGGCATAGACCTCACCTCCTCACGTCATTTTGGTTATATACCGGGGGGCGCCTTGTATCCTGCCGCACTGGGAGACTTTCTGGCGGCTATCAGTAACAAATACGCGGGTTCATTTTTTGCAAACCCCGGCAGCGTACGCCTGGAAAATCAATTGATTCGTTGGATCGCCGATTTAATGGGCTACCCAGAAACGGCCGCGGGCAACCTGACCTCAGGTGGCTCTATCGCTCACCTGATTGCAATAACGGCCGCGCGCGAGGAATTGAAGCTGAAGGCAAAAGATTATCACCGGGCGGTCATCTATGTTTCGGCGCAAACCCATCATTCTGTACTCAAGGGTCTGACAGTGGCGGGCATGCGCGAAGCACAAATACGTTATATACCGGTTGATAAATCTTACCGTATGCAAACAGCCCAACTGCCCGCGATGATTGAAAAGGATCGAAAAAAAGGTCTGATCCCATTCATGCTTGTCGCCACCGCAGGTACCACGGAAGTGGGTGCTATCGATGATCTCGATGCTCTGGCTGATGTTTGCGAGCAAAAGAAAGTATGGTTTCATGTCGATGCGGCTTATGGAGGGTTTTATATTCTATGCGAAGAAGTGGCATCTAGACTCAAAGGCATTGAAAGGAGTGATTCATTTATCATCGATCCGCATAAGGGTTTATTTCTGCCTTATGGTAGCGGAGTGGTTGTAGTCAGGGATAAACGTCATATACTGGCAGCCAACAGCTATCACGCCAATTATATGCAGGATGCCTTGCAGGATGAAGAGCTTGATCCTGCCAGCCTGTCCCCGGAACTCAGCAAACATTTTCGTGGACTCAGGTTGTGGATGCCTTTAAAACTTTTCGGACTAAAACCCTTCAGAGCCGCACTGGCGGAAAAGGTCTATCTGGCGCGCTATTTTTATAAACAAATTCAGCAAATTCAGGGGTATGAAGTGGGTCCGTTTCCGGATATTTCAGTCGTGTTGTTTAGATACATACCCGGAGAGGGAGATACCAATGAAGTTAACCGTGCGCTGGTAAAAGCACTGCTCGAGGATGGCAGGGTCTTTTTATCCACAACAACCATAGAAGGTCGCTATTATCTACGGCTGGCGGTTGGCGCTTATCGAACCCATCTACAAGACGTGCAGCTCTGCCTACAAATTCTCAAAGAATTCACTGCAAGACTATAAGCCGTATAAATACGTATTTTCATCTCCAGCCTGACAACTGATTTTTTTCATTCAGGGTGCATTTAAAAAATAGGCCGGGTAAAGCAACTCGGGGTCATACGAGAGTTTTGCCTTCCTTAAACCCGGCACCCCTAAATCCTGCTCCCGGTTAATATACCTGCACCTGTGTTTCAATTGTTTTGCTGTTTCCCAGTTAATGATTTGAGCAGCCCCAGGGTAGGCGTAATTTATTTTTTCAAAATTTATCGTAAAGACATCCCTGTTCAGGCGGCTGTAAACTGCAAAACCAGCCAGTTGATTCTGGCTGCCAGAGTTAATATATATCGCTATGCCTTCCAGCGAAATACTTTCAAAGTATTTAAAGGCTTTTTTTAAAACAACACCTTCCTCGCGTATGCTGTTACTCACCACGCGATTTTCTGACAGCCTTTTTTCAGCCAACATTAGGCAATGATTACGCACCGCAGAGTCCATCGGCCGAATCTGATATTCAGGGTAATTTTTTAAAAACTGGGAGATATGATTTTTTTTCTTGCGTAATTTTTTACCTTTCAGCTCAACTAACTTTTCTACAGAATAGATATACTCGGACAAGCTTCTTTCATTTTCGACTTCATAATAATGACCAAGCTCCGGATACCTTTCAATAAACTGTGGCGGAACATTCGAGATGTCACCACTGTATCCATCCTGCTTTAGCCTGTTCGACAAACTTAACAGACCCTCCGGGGTAATTCCCTCACCCATGGGCATTAAAATATAATCGTTTCGGGTATCAAACACGATTAACCAGTCATTATAAAAAGAGAGCTGATAGCGGTAAATATCATGCCATAAAAACAGGCTGGTGAAGCTGAATTCACAGGAAAACCGATTATATTTTTCAGTATACTTGCGGATAATTTCTCGATCAGACTGATCCAGTTCTTTTAAGACAGGATAGCGGTATTGCAAACCCGGTTTGTTGCTTTGGAGCATGTTCATTTCCAGGACAATGATTTATTTGCCTTGAAGGCAGGGAAGATTCCATTAATAACGCCACCTGCCAGGCCAATACTGTATATACCCAGTGCGCCATAAACACCCAGATGGAAGAAATAAGCGCCACCAATATTAATCATGTTTGGAATGATGTCCCAGAGCAGGCTTTTTTTATAATTGCTTTCCATACTTTCAGATATTTCAAACAGCTTGGGGAACTGTTGCAGGCTGTCATCCATTAAGATGATTTGCGCGGTATCTGCAGCAATCGAGGAGGCACTGTTTAATGATATGGAAACATCCGCGTTTTTCAGTGCAATGGTGTCATTGATTCCATCTCCAACAAAACACACCGATTTACCCTGCTGTTGTAATTGCTCAACGATATCCGCCTTGTCCTGTGGCATGGTTTCAGCAAAATAGTCATCTATACCCAAATCCTGGGCCAGGGCCTGCGTGGGCTTTTCATGGTCCCCCGAAATGATAGACAGCGACAAACCGCGTTGTTTTAACTGTTTGATAATCGCCCT
>JANTFY010000208.1 GCA_024763185.1 Gammaproteobacteria bacterium
ACACATGCCGACAGCTGTATCGCCACCGGAGACTGGTCAGGGACCCGGCGTTTTTCCGGAACACAAACCGTTACCGGCCTGAAAAAAGAAAGCATTTTCAGCCTGAATTGCAACGGAATTGGAGGATTGGGGTCAGACTCGGTCACTATCACGATAATGGATGAGGAGTCGTGATCAACGGCACCGGGGCCTGTCAACACTGTAATCGATTGGTCTAATTGACCCGATTTCCCTCGTTTTGCGCCACGGATATCGGAGCCGCTTTTTCCTCAAGCAAGGTCGAAAACAACTCAAGGCGATCAGTGACCGTGGGCGACTCCAGCAGTTTCTGTTTACTGTCGATACTGAAGTTCAAAATCAAAACCAGATTATTGACGACCTGTTCAATGTGCAACTGGTTCAGGACCTTCCAGTCCACCTGCATTTTATGGCGTTCAAAATAGTGTCGTAAACTGGTCATAAAAACATCGATCTTTTGAGGGTCCACCTGTTCCGTCTCGTAGTCCATCTTGAACTCACCCCAATCCACCCGGGCACGTCGATAACCCTTTTGCATGGGAAATTCCTGAATTATTTTATATCGGCACACTCCCGTCAGCATGATATTCAACTGACCGTCTTTTCTTTCGCGATATTGACGGATCCGCCCGGTACAACCTATCGGGTAGATATCACCCTCAGGATGACTGGTTTTAGGTTGAACCATGCCAATCAGTTGATTAGTTTTTAACACATCCAGAAACATGGCCAAATCAGCTGGCTTTGAAAGGGTTAAAGGTAATTCACCGCCGGGTAATAACGCGTTTTCCAATGGATATATTGGCAGCTCCCTGGGCAACTCATTAAAGGGCTGGATAAATGGGGATTTGGGTTTCATTGTTTATCTTCAAACAGTCAATTTCGATGAAATTCTTATTCATTCAAGTAGATTTTGTCCAGAAACAGTGGTCGGGGATATGGCAGACGAATAGAAAAAAAACTGATATCACTGATACGGGCTAAATCCATTTCGCGTTGTTGCAAAGCTGTTTTGACTTCTGACAACGGAATCCGGATCTCTGTCCACCCCTGCTGCAGCCTGTAAGTGCGGTTGAAGCGATCGTTGTAGTGATTATTATGCCAGGCATCATGGATACGCACAGTAATATCCAGGTAGTCGGACAATGGTTGAAAAAAACGCAGATTGACATAGGTAAAACCATGCCAGTCCGAAGGGAAGTACTGCATGCCGGCACCTGAATACAGGTCCGTGGACAGGTTGACCTTTAACTGGAAGTCTTCACGATCCGCTTGCAACTGTACTCTTTCGATATCGGCATCGCCTTTCCAACGATCCAGTTCCAGGGCCGTCGAAAAATCGGATAAAACAGGAAACCGCGCACGTGCCATGGCTTCATCAAAAAGTGCCCAGGACAGGGGAACAAGATGGAGTAGAAAAACGACCGATACCATTAACCGGGACGTGGTTCTCCATAGTGGCTTCATTAACACCGACAGACCGGGTGCAAAAGCCAATACCAACAAAGCGCCAACCAGATTACGGGAAATATCGGCCAGATCCGGTGAGCGTTCAGTGCCATATTGTAAAACTTCGATAGCCACACCCAGCAGCAGCGTCACAAGCAGGGAAAGCGACCAACGCCGTAGTATGGATTTATCCTTGAGCCAGGGTGACAGGTTCAGCAGGTAAGTGAACAGGGCAAAATAAACAATATGCCCCAGGTTCCAGGCTTCCTTGATGGAACGTACGGCATTCAGGTTTTGCGGGGCGCCAAAAAAAAGAAAAAAGGTTGCTACTGCAAGGGCAGCAACGATTAACCACCGATAATTCACGGTTATAACTGGGTCGTCACGGCGGCCGCAACAGCCTTGGCTTTTTCTATCGCGGCTTCGACGGAATCTGCGCGCGCCAGTGCCACTCCCATGCGTCGCTCACCTTTGACCTCCGGCTTGGCAAACAGTCTCATCTGGGTGTCCGCTTGCGATAATGCCTGCTCCAGATTGGAAAATACAACCTGATCCGACTCCCCTTCAACCAATATGACACTCGATGCCGATGGCCCAAACTGCCGTATCGCCGGGATTGGCAGGCCCAGGATTGCACGAGCATGCAGGGCGAATTGCGACAGGTCCTGTGAGATCATCGTCACCATGCCGGTATCATGTGGACGCGGCGAAACCTCACTGAAAATGACGTCGTCACCTTTTATGAATAACTCAACGCCAAAGATACCCCGGCCGCCCAGTGCATCGGTAATTTTCAAAGCCACATCGCGTGCGGCCGCCTTTGCCTTTGAAGTCATGGCCTGTGGCTGCCAGGATTGACGATAATCCCCATCAACCTGTACATGACCTATGGGTTCGCAAAACAGGGTTTGCTTGCCGGTGCGCACCGTGAGCTGGGTGATTTCATAGTCAAAATCGACAAAACCCTCGACGATGACCTTACCCGCTCCACTGCGCCCCCCTTCCTGTGCATAGGCCCAGGCGGATTCAATGTCCTGTGCGCTTTTTACCAGGCTCTGCCCTTTACCCGATGAACTCATTATAGGTTTGATAATGCAGGGTAACCCGATACTGTGAATTGCCTCATCCAGTTCCTCCCGGGTAGCTGCAAATCGATAAGGCGAGGTTTTCAGGCCCAACTCCTGTGCGGCAAGGCGTCGAATGCCCTCACGGTTCATCGTCAGCCGGGTCGCGCGAGCAGTGGGAATCACATGAAATCCCTCCTGCTCCAGTTCGGCCAGGGTATCGGTAGCAATCGCCTCGATCTCGGGCACTATGTAATGCGGTTTTTCCTGCTCGATGACCGCACGCAACGCATCACCATCCAGCATCGAAATCACGTGGCTGCGATGCGCCACCTGCATGGCCGGGGCATTTTTATATCGATCGACCACGATGACTTCGACCCCAAAACGCTGCAGCTCTATCACAACTTCCTTTCCCAGTTCACCGCCACCGCATAACAGGACGCGCGTGGCGCTTGAAGAAAGTGCTGTACCAATCTCTACCATGACTATTGCCCGGGTTTGAACAGTTCGGATTATTCTGGATTCGGCTTACTCACCAGGTACAACCAGACAAATCCGGTGATACCGGCCACAACCGAAGCGCCCAGTATGCCGGTTTTAGCCATCAACAGGTATTCCGGCTCACCCACAAAACCGAGCTCTGCAACAAAAATCGACATTGTAAATCCAATACCGGCCAGTAAAGAAACGCCGGCTATCTGCGAAAAACTGGTATCCTTGGGCAGTTGTGCAATTTTAAGCTTCAACATCAACCAGCTGACGCCGGCTATACCGATAAACTTGCCCAGTATCAGGCCCATCGTCACACCGGCAAACACCGGGTGGGTTATCGTCTCTCCCATGGTGCCCAGGTTCAACGGTATTCCTGCATTGGTCAGCGCAAATATCGGTATAACCAGGTAAGCGACCGGAAGGTGCCAGTCATGTTCAAGACGCTGCAGCGGTGCCTCCACGCTGTGAACACCATTTTCCAGGGTCTGCACCACGGCCCGTAGCTTATCGTTAGTCATAATGCTTTTACCGGGTTCATGGCTGGCATCAAAGCGTTGCATCAATTCCTTTACGTGCTGGCTGAACAGTTCCGGTTTGTATTTGGGCGTGGCGGGTATCGCAAAAGCACATAAAATGCCTGCCAGGGTGGCATGTACGCCTGACAGTAACAGCGCGTACCACAACAGCATGGCTACCAGAAAATACGGTGTAGGTTTGCGAAATCCCATCAGGTTAAAGGCGATCATTAGAGCAAACAGCAGGCCCACCATGATCATGGGCGTCGTGGCAATCGTTTCGGTGTAAAACACGGCAATCACCATGACGGCACCCAGGTCATCAACAATGGCCAAAGCCACCAGGAAGGTGATCAGCGCCTTGGGCACGCGGCTCGCCAGCAATGCCAGGGCACCGATGGCAAATGCAATATCCGTCGCCATAGGCACACCCCAGCCACGCGCGGCACCGCCTTCCGGGTTAATAGCATAATAAATCAGGGCAGGCACCACCATGCCGCCAATAGCCGCGCCAATAGGTAATACCGCATTGCGTAAATTGGCCAGTTCGCCGACCAGTATTTCGCGTTTTAATTCCAGGCCGACAACAAAAAAGAACAACGCCATCAAGGCATCGTTGACGAAGTGGTGAATGGTCATATCCAATTTCCAGCCACCCACACCGAGCGTGATATGGTTGTGCAGAATATGCGCGTAATGCTCGGCCAGCGGCCCATTGGCTAAAATTAATGCCAGTATCGCGGTTCCCATCAACAACATACCACTGGTAGTCTGACGATGGATAAAGTCTTCAAACGGGGTCAGAATCCGCTCAAAAGTTTTTTCCCACGGAGCGTGGTAAATACCAGGGCCTTGTTGTTTTTTTTCACTCATAAATGGTTTCCTGTGCGTATCACTAAGTTTTTAACTGATAATTTTGATTGTAAACGAGCCTGGTCGCTAAACCTTAACCTTATTCTCTTCGCTCAAGCGGCGTACCAACCAACCTCTAAAAAAGGGATTTTCCATCTCGGCCTTGATTTTCGCCTGTAAAATCCAGGCCTGCAAATCATCGGGATCACTGGCCGGTTTTCCTTTAATCGCAAAATAACAGTCCAGGTAGAATTCGGCCTGCAGGGCCTTCCAGTGC
>JANTFY010000209.1 GCA_024763185.1 Gammaproteobacteria bacterium
CAATCTTGGACAGGGTTGATTTGGCGAGACCGGTCCGTTTACCCGCCTCTTCCAGTGTCCACTTGTGCTGCAGGCGGATTTCCTTGACCTTGTCACCAAGTTTTAAGGGCTCGAATACGGAATCTAATGTCATTAAACCTTGCGTGAATAAACATGAGGCGCACATTTTAGATAATTTTGTTTCTAATTAGAAACTTTATTTCTTATATGCTTATGAAAAAATGCGCTATCGATAGAAAAATCAAATCATTGTATCAATTTTGATTATATGACAGGATTGCCTGGCACTTAAAAAAAGAACAGGGCTCAAGCCTGGAGGAACTCCATGAATAAAACCGTATTTTCACTATTATCAGCAGCATTAGTGGCTACCAGCCTGTCCGTGCAGGCAATTGAAGACAAACTGGTCGTCGTCACTTCTTTCCCTAAAGACCTGACCAAACAATTCAAAACCGCTTTCGAAAAAAAGCACCCCGGCGTCAAGGTCGAAATGCTGAAAAAGAAAACCACCGCCGGCATAAAATACATCCAGGAAACCGCCACCAATAACAATTCAGATTTATTCTGGGCGTCAGCACCGGATGCGTTTGAAGTTTTAAAAGGTGACGGCCTTCTGGCTAAATACACCTCCAGCGCCAAAGGTATCCCTGACAAGGTGGGCGCTTACCCGATCAATGATCCGGATGGTTATTACACCGGTTTTGCCGCGGCGGGGTATGGCATTATGTGGAATACGCGTTATCTGAAAGCTAAAAAGCTGCCGGTACCCGCTCAGTGGTCAGACCTGGAAAAACCGGTTTATCACAACCATGTCGGCATGTCGGCTCCTTCACGATCCGGCACCACTCACCTGACGGTAGAAACCTTGTTACAGGGCGATGGCTGGGAAAAAGGCTGGGCCAAGTGGAAGAATATTGCGGGTAATTTCAAAACCGTTACCGAAAGAAGCTTTGGCGTGCCCGATGGCGTAAACAGCGGCGCGTTTGGCATTGGTATCGTCATAGACTTTTTCGGCCTGTCCTCGAAGGGCAGCGGGTTCCCGGTTGATTTTGTGTACCCCAAGACCACCACGCTGGTTCCTGCCAATATCGGGATCATAAAAGACGCCCCCCATCCACAAGCTGCAAAGGCCTTTATCGACTTCCTGTTATCAGATCAGGGCCAGACCATTTTGCTGGACAAAAAAATCCGCCGTTTGCCAGTTAACCCGAAGACTTATGCTAAGGCTCCCGCCAACTTCCCCAATCCGTTCAAGGACAGCTCTATTGGTGCCGCGGTCAAGTTTGATGTGCAGCTTTCCAAGGCTCGCTATAATCTTGTCAACTCCATGTTTGACGTCATGATCACCTATCGCCTGGATGATTTACGTGAAGCCACCAAAGCCATTCAAGATGCAGAAGCCGCAAAGGGCGACAAGAAACTGATTGCCGAGGCGAAAGCACTGGTAGCCGCCCTACCCATTACGGAAGCTCAGGCTGCTGATCCGGAATTTGCCAATATCTTCAAGAAAAAGCGCAAAAAAGCCACTGATAAAGTAACCGGTCGCCAGGCTGAAGTCGAGCAACAATGGGACGACATGGTCAAGGCCAATTACGCCAAAGCCATCAAACTGGCCAATCAGGCACATTAGTCTGTTTACAAAATCCCGGGGAAACCCGGGATTTTTTTAGCACGAAGACTAAGGAAAAAGAGCTATGGGTATGATGGGGTAAATGCTTGCTGCTGGTTAGCATCTAGCAATCTGCGCGCCCTGTTGTACCCGTGTTAGTAAATCTGTATCTTTATTTCAGTGCCGAATACACTTCCATATAGTGCCTTTAGAACACCTTCGTGCCCTCCGTGTCCTTCGTGGTTAAAAAAACCTATACAATAACTGCTGACAATGTCCTCAAAAGCCTATAAAAATCCCGGGCAAACCATTTTATTCATATTGATAGCCCTGTTCCTGCTGTCATTCCTGGTCATTCCGGTGGTAAAGGTTTTTTACGTGGCCTTTATCGATGTCAACAGCGGCAATCTGACCCTGGTCAATTTCATCGACTTTTTCAATACCTCGCTGTTTCAGGAATCGTTTTTCAATTCCTTTTATGTAGCGGGCATGTCGGTGGTAATAGCCTCGATTATCTCGCTGCCGCTGGCATACTTCACCACCCGCTTCGAATTCAAGGGTTCGATCATTATCCAGAGCTTGGGCTTTGTCCCTCTGATCATGCCACCCTTTGTCGGCGCTGTCGCCATGCAGCTACTGTTTGGCGCAAATGGTAGCGTCAACCTGTTATTAGATGAATATTTTGGTTTTACCATACCGTTTATGGAAGGCCTAAACGGGGTCATTTTCGTACAGAGTATTCACTACTTTCCTTTTATTTTAATCAACCTGTCCACTGCACTGAACAACATCGACCGTTCGATGGAAGAGTCTGCCCAAAACCTGGGCAGTCACGGTACACGTCTGTTTCGGCGCATCGTTTTTCCACTGGCCATGCCGGGTTATGTGGCTGGTGCCTCACTTGTGTTCCTCAAGGTTTTTGATGATCTAGGTACTCCTTTATTGCTGAATGTCAATAACATGCTGGCACCTCAGGCCTACCTACGGATTTCCTCCATCGGCATCGATGACCCAATGGGTTATGTGATCGCGGTTATCCTTGTCATTTTTTCACTGTTTGCAATGTGGGTAGCCTCGCTAGCCCTGAAAGGCAAGGAATACGCTACCGTGCAAAAAGGTGGCGGCGGTCTGTCCAAGCGAAAAATGCGCGGCTGGGAACAGGCCCTGGCTTATGCCATCGTCATTCTGATCCTGCTCGCCGTTTTATCACCGCATTTCGGCCTGACCCTGTTATCCTTCGGCACCATCTGGTCTTACAGCGTTCTGCCCGACGGCTTCACCCCGGAACATTATGTCTCCATCTTTGCTGAAACACCGGAATTCATGGTCAACACCCTGATTTACGCTTCACTGGCCGCTACTATCGACATCATCCTCGGCACTGCAATTGCCTACCTGGTGTTACGCAGCAAGATTCGTTTCAGACACTGGCTGGATTATGGCGCGATGGCTGCATTGGCCGTACCGGGCCTTGTGCTGGGCATCGGTTACCTGAGAACCTTCCTCGGCATGAGCATACCCTTTGGGGACATGCCACTGGCCACCTGGTGGGTCATGCTGGTTATCGCTCTATCCATACGACGCCTGCCCTACGCCCTCAGAGCCTGCACCTCCGCTTTGCACCAGGTCAGTCGGTCACTGGAAGAGGCCGCCGAAAACCTCGGTGCCAACAAGGCCAAAACCATTTATCGCGTTGTTGTACCTCTGATGTCTGGCGGCATACTGGCTGGCTTTGTCACCAGTTTTGCCACCGCTGCTGTTGAACTTTCAGCCACCATCATGCTGGTTTCCACCGAATCGGATGCGCCCTTGTCATATGGTATCTACGTGTATATGCAATCGGCTGCAGGCCGTGGTCCGGGTGCCGCGCTGGGCATGGTCGCCGTTGTCATCGTGGCAATCGGTACTTACCTGTCTCATCGCGTCATTGAAAAAGGGCGCCTGCAGCGCAGCCTGGAAAACACGCCCAATGGATCCTAAACCGCCCAATCACCGGAAATAAATATGTCTTTACAACAATCACATTCAGTGGGTATTGAATTAAAAAATATCGATTTATCCTATGGCGATAACCGGGTTATCAAGGATGTCAGCCTGAAAATCAGGCAGGGGGAGTTTTTTGCTTTCCTGGGACCTTCCGGCTGTGGTAAATCGACCCTGCTCAGATTAATCGCCGGGTTTGAGCATTGCCAGAAAGGCGAAGTTTATCTGGGAGATGATGAAGTTTCGCGTTTACCCCCGTGGAAACGTCATGTCGGCATGGTATTTCAGAATTATGCGCTCTGGCCCCATATGACAATCCGCAAGAACGTGGCGTTTGGACTGGAAGAACGCAAACTGCCGCAAAAAGAAATAAACCAGCGCGTCAATGACGTTCTGGAACTGGTCAGCCTGCAGGAATTTGCCGAAAGACGCCCCAACCAATTGTCTGGAGGACAGCAGCAACGGGTCGCGCTGGCGCGCACCCTGGTAATAGAACCCAAGGTCCTGCTGCTGGATGAACCGCTTTCCAATCTGGATGCCAAGTTGCGCGTGCACATGCGCCAGGAATTACTCGAGTTGCAGCGCAAGTTGTCCTTAACCACCATTTTTGTCACCCACGACCAGGAAGAAGCCAACACCACGGCTGACCGTATCGCGGTATTGAAAGACGGCATCGTGCAACAAATCGGCACCCCGATGAACCTGTATGACCACCCCGAAAACCTGTTTGTCGCACAATTTCTGGGCAGCGCCAATGTATTACACGGCACTATCAGCAAGCATAACAATGAAACCCTGTTTGATGATGGTAAAGGCCTGCAGTTTTCGTTGCTATCGTCCGATGTTGAAGGCAGTAAGTCCATCGTATTTCGCCCCCAGAACCTGACCCTGTGCGATGCCAGTAGTGATTTGGCCGATATTCAGGGTGAGGTTAAAATCCGCGAATTTCTCGGCAATATTGTGCGTTATGAAATACTGGTCGGGCAACAACACGTGATCGTGGATGAAGTGTACGGTCTGGGTAAAACACCGGCTGATCCCGGTGCAAC
>JANTFY010000210.1 GCA_024763185.1 Gammaproteobacteria bacterium
AACTGCGCAAAACCTACAGCAATGGCTTTGAAGCACTCAAGGGCATCGATCTTCAGGTGGAAAAAGGTGATTTTTTTGCCTTGCTCGGCCCCAACGGTGCCGGCAAGTCCACCTGTATTGGTATCATAGCCTCGCTGATCAATAAAACCTCCGGGTCAGTGGAAATATTTGGTCACAACATCGATGACGATTTGATTCAGGCCAAGTCGTGCCTGGGCATGGTTCCGCAGGAATTCAATTTCAATATTTTCGAACCGGTGCAGGAGATCATTGCCAACCAGGGGGGGTATTACGGTGTAGCGGGTGATGAAGTCAAAAAGCGCACGGAATATTATCTTAAAGAACTCGGGCTGTGGGACAAACGCCATTTACAGGCGCGCGACCTGTCCGGCGGCATGAAACGTCGCCTGATGATTGCACGGGCATTAATCCACCAGCCTGAGCTGCTGATTCTGGATGAACCCACCGCCGGCGTCGATATTGAGCTACGCCGCTCCATGTGGGACTTTATGCGTGAAATCAATGGTAACGGAACCACCATTATTCTCACCACTCATTACCTGGAAGAAGCCGAGCAGATGTGCCGCAACATCGCCATAATCGACCAGGGCAGCATTATCCAGAACACCAGCATGAAGGCTCTGCTGAAAACCCTGAATAGCGAAACCTTTATTTTCTACCTGAATGATGCCCTGTCCGAGCTTCCGTACATTTCAGGATCGTACCAGGTGCGCATCCATGATGAACATACCCTGGAAGCGGATGTGCCCAATGATGAAACCCTCAATGACCTTATCTTGCAATTGCACCAGGCCGGCATACGGATAGACAGTATGCGTAACAAGGTCAACCGCCTGGAGGAGTTGTTTGTATCATTAATCAAAACCAACAACGGCCACTCATGAATCGCTATCATAAATACTGGATTGCCTATATCACCATTGCACGCAAGGAGATACTGCGTTTCAGCCGAATCTGGGTACAGACCGTTGTTCCTCCCGTCATCACTATGGCTCTTTATTTTGTTATTTTCGGTAATTTGATTGGCAGCCGAATAGGTGAGATGGATGGCATGAAGTACATAGACTTCATCATGCCCGGCCTGATCATGATGGCCATCATTACCAACTCTTATGCCAATGTGGTTTCTTCGTTTTACGGGGCCAAATTCTCGCGCCATATCGAGGAAATGCTGGTATCGCCGATTCCCAATTTCATCATTCTACTGGGTTTCCTGACCGGTGGTATTGCACGTGGCCTGACCGTTGGTCTGGCCGTTACCGGTGTTTCACTGTTGTTTACCGATATCACGGTTGCTTACCCGCTGATCGTGTTCAGTATAGCGGTGTTAACCGCCCTGCTGTTTTCTCTGGCCGGTCTGATCAATGGCGTCTATGCCAAGAGTTTTGATGATATATCCATCATCCCGACCTTTGTATTAACCCCTCTGACCTATCTCGGTGGCATCTTTTATTCGATACAACTGCTGCCTGAATTCTGGCAGTCGGTATCGCTGGGCAATCCTATTTTGTATATGATCAACAGCTTTCGTTACGGATTCCTCGGCATTTCCGATATCGATATATGGCTCGCTTTCGGTGTCATCATCTCCTTCATTATTGCTTTGTTCTCAGTGTGTATGCTGTTGCTAAATCGTGGCACAGGGATCAGGGACTGATGGAACTGATTGATATAGGGGTTAACCTGACCAACAAACGCCTGCGCTTTGATATTGACCAGATTGTTCAGCAATCCCTGGAACAACAGGTCACCACCCTGGTGGTGACGGGCACATCCCTACAGCACAGTGAACTCGCCATTGACTTGTGCCACTTATACCCGGAACAGTTAATCAGTACCGCCGGCGTCCATCCGCATGATGCCAAGGAATGGAATGAAGACAGTGAACAGAAACTGCTAACCCTGCTCGACGAGGATTGCGTGCGCGCGGTGGGTGAATGCGGGCTTGATTTTAACCGCGACTTTTCGCCACGCGATCAACAGGTTGCCGTGTTCCAACAGCAGTTGGAAATAGCTGTAAACAGTAAAAAACCTGTCTTTCTGCATCAACGTGATGCGTTTGATACCTTTCATGCGTTACTCAGAGAATACCGTCACCGATTACCCAACGTGGTGGTGCATTGTTTTACTGACAGCAAAACAGCGCTTTATCAACTGCTCGATCTGGATTGTCATATCGGCATAACCGGCTGGATCTGCGATGAACGCCGCGGTCTGGAACTACAGGCGATGGTCAAGGATATACCGTCCAATCGGCTCATGCTGGAAACCGATGCCCCTTACCTGTTACCGCGCGACTTACCCAATAAGCCCAAAAACAACGTCAATTTACCCCGTTATCTGCCGCATATCCTGAATGCAGTGGCACGTCATCAGCATAAAAAACCGCATCAACTGGCTGCTGAAGTTTTATCGACCACTCGCAAATTTTTTAGACTCTCATGACGCCGTTCATCCATTCACTGCATGTCTACCCGGTTAAGTCCTGCCAGGGCATTGATTATGCCAGCATGGAGCTTACACAAAACGGTTTTAGCTATGACCGGCACTGGATGCTGGTGGACAAACAGGGCCAGTTTTTAAGCCAGCGTCAATTACCGCAAATGGCGCTGATCAAAACCGAATTTGACCACGATTCCCTGGTCGTCAGCAGCCCCGGCCATGGCCAATTTGAAATCCCTTTGCGGGGTAAAGATCGCAACAAGGTACCGGTGACCATATGGAACGATCGGTGCAGCGCTGCCCTGGTTTCAACGCAGGCCAGCCGCTGGTTTAGTGACACACTGAACACGGACTGCGATCTGGTATTCATGCCTCCCGCCGAAAAGCGACAGGTTGACCCCCAATATGCCGCATCAGGACAAACGGTAGGTTTTGCCGATGGTTTCCCATTACTGGTACTCAGCCGTGCCAGCATCGAGCTGCTTAATAAAAAACTGGATAAAAAAATAGACATCAATCGCTTCCGCGCCAATATCATCATCGATGGATGCGAAGCACATGCCGAGGATCAGTGGGCAAGCATGATCGTCAACGGTATTAAAATCCTTCTGCCCAAGCCCTGTTCACGCTGTATTATTCCCGCCATTGACCAACGCACGGCAATAAAACATAAAACCGTGTTAAAAACACTGGCCAGCTATCGTCGCCATGACGGCAAGGTCTTCATGGGCCAAAACGGTTTACACCTGTCTACCGGTCAGCTCAGGGTGGGCCAGAAAATCGAATTCAGACAAAAATAACCGGCTGTCGATTGAACGGATAAAATCATGTTTTTTTACTGCAAACTGCAAAACTCTGTCTAGAATTATTATTCTAAATCGATTCGACATAGGGTTTACAGCAAACAGTATACCTGTCTGTGCTGACAGATAATTGACACTGACGGACGCATTGGGAACAACTGTTAACTATAAAAAATTGCTGAACCCTGTTTAAAAAAACCATAAGATAATCAATAAGGTAAATCGAGCAGTTTTTCGATAACAACATGAACGATCAGACCAAACTTCATTTTTACGCTTCCAGTCCCGAGGTTTGTGGTTACTTACCGGATCGCAAATCCATCAGCGCGTTTGCCAATCCCTATATGGATATGGATGTGGAAACCTATGATGAATTGATTCAATTCGGTTTTCGACGTTCAGGGGGTTATCTGTACCGTCCCCATTGCCCGCAATGCAATGAATGCGTTTCGATCCGTATACCGGTCAACCGCTATCAGCTTTCGAAAAATGACAAACGCAACCTGAGAAAAAATCAGGATCTGACGATCAACCTGATACAGGCCAAATACGTCGAAGAACATTATGAACTTTATCGGCGCTACATCAATAGCCGGCACTCCGGTGGCAGCATGGAAAACCCGACACGATCGGATTACCACCGCTTCCTCATCTGTGACTGGACCGACACCGTTTTTATTGAATATCGTCAAGGCAAACAACTGTTAGGTGTAGCGGTAACTGACATCACCAGCACCGGTTATTCAGCCGTCTACACATTTTTCTGTCCTGATCAGGCATCACGCAGCCTGGGGCATTTTTCCATTCTTAAACAACTTGAACTCACCCAGGAGCAGAGCTTGCCTTACCTGTATTTAGGATACTGGATCAAGGACTGTGCAAAAATGAACTATAAAACCCGCTACAAACCCGCAGAAGGTTTTATCAATGATGTGTGGACAGAACTGTAGATATTGCAGGATTCAATTTCTGTAGATCGGGTTTAAAGCCTGCCCTGGCAAAACCGCGTTAAAAAATTAATGATCCGAATCAGTTGCCGATTTCTTTGAATTAAACATCAGGGCAAGTTTCACGACCAGTAAAACCCACGGAGTGGCGTGCATCAACAGGTCAAAAATATCAATCGTTTTTTCCAGTTCACCATTCAACAACATTCTTATTTTTTCGACCAGGTGAGGTTCGGGAACAAAAGGTGCCAGACCCAAAAAAAGACTAAATATCACAAAGAATGATAATGGAACGGAATCAATATATTTCAGCATATAAACCTCATCACATACCCTGATTATCGCGCAGTAAATGAAAAACTTTCTGGTACAGCGTTTCGTTACTGGTCGCCAGCACGGAACGCGTATCCAGATTTAATGA
>JANTFY010000211.1 GCA_024763185.1 Gammaproteobacteria bacterium
AGTAAGCGGTCGACAAAACGCGAGTTGGCCGGCGTATCAATATTGATCTTGGTTTTGGCGGCTTCGTAGGATGAATCCACATCAACCGGGTTGGCGAAGAAGGGTTGCTGTTGCTGGCTGGCACCTTCTTCGTAGTGACAACTGTCACAATGCTGGGTTAATAATGGATAGACCGTCTCGGCAAAACTGGTGTCAGTAGCATCATTCGGATCCGGGTCCGTGGTTGCGGTATCCGGATAATTTTTGGAATTCTCGATGTCCTTGATGGCAGGAGCTTCCAGCTGAATGGCGCGAGCAGTGGTATTATCAAAATCTCCCGCCCAGTTAGTGATCATGTTTTCTATGGTTTCTGCACAAACGCTTTCAAAACCAGGCTGCCAACAACCATGAAGATCATTACTAACTTTGGTTACCAGACGGGAACCGGCCGGATCGTTTAAATTTACCAGGTTACGACTCTGCACAAAATCAAAAGCCGCATTAACATCCAGATCATTCACAAACGGATAGTCACTGGCCTGACCATCACTGTCATGACATTGCCCACAACGGAGTTCTGATTTCAGACCGACCCAAACCGTGTTCATAAAATCATTAACATCTTCATCCCTGGGAGCCGGGCCAGTATATCCTGCGCCACCACCGGAACTCGTATTGGTAAAGGGATTTTGTACGGTGTCAGTGCTACCGCCACAGGCTGCCAATATTACGGGAAGCGCAAGAATCAGACTGTTTTTAATCATCGGCGTCGATATTGTTGTCATTTTACGAGTTTGAGTCATGATTAATTCCCCTTGCAGTAGGCCGCAACATCGCGAAATACATTTTTCATGTTGATAGCGCCAGAATTGGCTTGGATGTCAGAGACAATAGTATTTACTTCAGCGCGGTCTGCTGCATAATCATCAGAATCACGTAAACAAACGGTTTTAAAGGCTTTTTTCACCTGGCACTGTGCAAAAGCATCGCTATGGGCCAGTTCCATGCCCATCGACTTGGCACCACTTCCTATCGCCGTGTAGATAGTAGCACCATTTTCATCTTGTACTCCCGGGCCTTGCTGATGTAGCGGATAATCATCATTCCAACCGAGCAGGGAATTGGGACCGGTACGCCAATAATTGATCCAGCTATCATCTGTGGTGATATGGCCAGACTGGAAATTGTTGGCATTAATCAAATGCTTGCCGGTCACTACTCCATCCGTAAAGGTTAATTGCGCCGAATTCTCAAAGGTATCCACATCCGTATCCTTGTCACCGCTGAAGGCAAGATCGTAGTAAGCGTAGGCCCCGGCTAATCCATCCATGCCGGCATGACAACTGACACAACTGTTCAGGTAAATACGGCTGTCACCCCCCGGGCTGCGCGATACATCCTGGCGGACCCAACCCGATGGGCGCGTATTATCTTTAATGGGTTCTAAATCGGTGCACAAATGATTCATTAGGGTAAATCGAAACATGGCCCGGTTGGTACCCAGGTAAAAAAATGATTTAGCGGCGGCCCGCGTGGTTATGATGCCTGCGGTGGCGTCAGCTTCCAGGCCAGTTACTTCGGTCTGAGTCTTTTGGCTAAGAAAGCTCTCGCTGGAAAGGTCCAGACCTTCCATAGCTTCCAGTTCTTCGTAATGATTGTTATTGGAACTGCTGTAGGCGGTGATGCTATTGGGGCCGGTATAAATTATGTTTCCGTACAGTAACTCGCGAAAATCGACCGTATCACTATCACGAATCATGCCTATAACGGTCGCCGAGTAATCGTTTAATGGGGCAAATACGGTTTGTTCCTCGTTGGTCCAGGGGGATGCAAAGTTTTTCAAGGTTACATTGTAAAAAGCAGGGTCATCCATGGCTATTTCGGCGGCGGCTGCACCGGTAGCGTCATCGTTGGTGATGCTATCTTCCATGGCAGAAAGCACACTTTCTGTCGGAACTGCGCCGGTTAAACGATCGAAAATTCGTTTGGCCTGAGTGCGCGCATCAGCATTGGCAGCCTGACTCGACAGTAAACCCAGGCTGATGGCCATGGCCATGGTTAATTTTTTATACATAATCTCGGTCCTTTAAGCCGGCTCAAACGGCCTGGCATGTTTAATTACTTCATTTTTAAACTAGCATAGGCGGCTAGCATGCAAAAGATTCGCGTTCTGGAAATAGGTCACAAAAGCCAATTTTGCCGATGGGAGGCATTCCAGTTTTGTTATTCTAGGTTGTGCTAGATCAATTTTAGCCGGAAAAAAAAAGGGGTGGATACCGTTGAGTACACATTTCTGACATTTTATCGGTATTTCCTTTTGATGCAGTGAAGCCCGGCCAATTTTATCTACAATGCCGTAAAACACCTTATTTATCTAAAGCATGAGCTCTTAGTGTTGTTATGATTTTAAAAAACCACCATCAAATATTACTCATTTCAAGTCTGGTTACTGCTATAGGCCTTTTAACGGCCTGTACCGATAGCACAACGGGTTCCAAGATTACCGGTGCTGACCCGGGTGTGCTGGAGGCACCGATTGCCTATGTAAAAAGACCCATTCCGGTGGATGAAGACGGTGATGAAATCCAGTCTGATTTGCGAGAGCCATTATTTTTTGGCGAGGGTGGCGATGTTTACCTGCGTAGTAACTCCACGGTTACTGCAACAGTTACCAATATTACCCGCAGTGTTACGGGTGGCCAGGGTGACGTAAAAGACCTCAAACCCAACTTCGATGGCACCAAGCTCGCATTCAGTTTACGCCTTTTCGATCCAAATCCCAATGATGACGATACTCCGAAATGGAATATCTACGAGTATAACCTGACCGAAAATACGCTTCGCTGTGTGATGGATAGCATACCCACAACGCCTGTGTGCGATGGTTTTGAAGCGGAAAAGGGAGACGACATTGCACCAGCTTACCTGCCGGATGGCAGAATCGTGTTCAGTTCGAATCGACAAACCACTTCCGGACAACTGCAAACAGATCTGAACAAGCCTCGATTTAAAGCCCTGGATGAGGACGAAGACGAATGGGCCATGTACCTGCATGTGATGGATGATGACGGTACCAATATCAAACAGATTTCCTATAACCAGAGCCATGATCTGGATCCAACCATCCTGACCAATCATCATTCCGGCCAGATCCTGTTTACACGCTGGGACAATGCGGCCAGAGACAAGGGCATGCATTTGTACACCATTAACCCGGATGGAACCGAACAACAGATATTATATGGCCTGCATAGTCATAATACCGGTAAAAACAATGCCGGCAGTAATGATGCAACCATTCAGTTTTCCCAACCGGAAGAAATGGAAGATGGACGCATTATGGTAATTGCCCGCCCTTATTCAGGCACCTATGGCGGCGGCAGTATCGTTTTGATCGATACCGAGAATTATGTCAACAACAATCAACCGGTTTATAGCTTGTCCGGATTAACCGATCCGGCACAGACCACCGCTACCATCAATAATGTCAGTTCAGCCAATGAACTTTCCCTGGGTGGTCGATACAGTGCCGCTTGGCCTTTGTGGGATGGTACCAATCGCGTGCTCGTCAGCCTGAGCACCTGCGAGATTCTGGCAGACGGTATCAATCGACCCTGCGTTGAACCTTATCTTTCGGCAGCTGATGTGCAAGAGGTTTCACCGGCATACGCGATCTGGCTGTACGATTTAAATAACAATGCCCAAAAAGTGGTGGTTCAAGCCGAACAGGGTATGGTTTTTACCGATATCGTGGCTATTCAGTCGCGCACCACAACGCCGGATTACTTTTACGACAACAGCTCTACCACCTACAGCGCCTCAATGGCTACGGAAGAGGTTGGGGCCATTCATATTAAAAGTGTTTACGATTTCGGTGGTGGCAACCCGACCATCTTCAGCAACAACGAGGCCTGTTTTCTGAATGTTTGCGAATCCGTTAATAATGTCTCTACGCTCAGCGATTTAGCAGATCCTGCTATTGCCACAGCTGACCAGAGACCGGCGCGTTTTGTGCGATTTGTAACCGCGGTTGCGCTTCCGGATGAAGACGACCCGGACCTGGGGGATGCGGCACCGGAACTGGAACGGGAAGCCTTTGGCCCGCAGAGAAACCAGTCCATGCGCGAAATCATTGGTTATGCACCGGTGGAACCGGATGGTTCGGTCAAGGTGAAAATTCCTGCCAATACTCCTCTCGCGGTCAGTGTTCTCGACAAGATGGGGCGCCGTATAGGCCCGCGCCATCAAAACTGGTTCCATGTGCGTCCTGGCGAAACCCTGGAATGTACCGGTTGCCACACCAATAACACACAAAATTCTACGCCCGTTCCGCATCATCGAAGCGATGGCGAAGCGCCTTCTATCAACGCAGGCATGCCGGCCACGGGATTTCCTAATACATTGAATCCTGCCGACAGCATGCCTTACCCCATCGATTTTGGTAAAACCATGGCCGAAACCCGTTTTGACAATGCGGCTGACGAGCCGGAAATCAATGCGGATATTGAGTTTGAAGATTACTGGACGGATACGGTGAATACGTCCCTGGTGGCTAATGCAAGCTTCGACTACAAATATGCGAATGTGTCTGTTTCACCGGCCTCTTCAGCCTGTGGTTTAAATCCCGGCGGCAATTGGGATTATAA
>JANTFY010000212.1 GCA_024763185.1 Gammaproteobacteria bacterium
GCCGCCATTCGTTATACGATTAATCACCTGCAGCGCATCTTTAAACTCAGAAACTGTGAAGACGCGGTATTCAAAAACCGAAGCCGTCCCTGTCTGCAATATCAGATCAAACGCTGTACGGCTCCTTGTGTTGGACTGATCAGCGAACAACAATATCAACAACAGATCGACCAGGCTGAACTGTTTTTAAAGGGAAAGAATGAAATTCTGATTTCCGATCAGATAAACGCCATGGAACAGGCTTCGACCAATCTGGAGTATGAAAAAGCGGCAGAGTACCGGGATAACATCGAACAACTGCGCAAGGTTATTGAAAGGCAGTTTGTCACCGGTTTCGACAGTAATATTGATATCATCGCCTGCGTGTTGCAGCAGGATTATTGCTGTATCCAGGTTTTCATGGTCCGCAGCGGCACATCGCTGGGTAACAAGCCTTTCTTTATACGCAGCAAACTCGATGCCAATCCTGCCGACATCTTGCAAACCTTCCTGGTGCAGCATTATTCCAGGCACCCGGCGCCCGCTGAAATTATCGTCAATGAAACACTCGAAGACACCGCCTTACTTGAGCAGACCCTGTCCAGTTTTGCCAACACCAGCATACGCATCAAAAGCAAGGTGCGCGACAAACGTAAACGCGCCCTGGAAATGGCCATACGCAATGCCAACGAGTCGCTGCAAAGACAGCTGTTATCATCCAGCAATCTTGGCAAACGTTTTAATTCGCTGGTCGAACAGTTAAATCTACAGGACAATCCACCCAGACGTATAGAGTGCTTTGATATCAGCCATACCCGTGGTGAGGCGACCAAGGCATCCTGTGTCGTATTCGACCAGGAGGGTGCGAGAAAAGCGGATTACCGACTTTATAATATCCGTGATATCAAAGAAGGCGACGATTATGCCGCCATGCGTCAGGTCTTGACGCGACGCTACGACAAACTCAAACAATATCCTGAACAATTCCCAGACCTGATTTTCATCGATGGGGGTAAGGGCCAGTTACACAGCGCGCTGGATGTCATGCAGTTACTCGATATCTATGCCATAAAACCGGATTTGCGCGTGCTGGGTATCGCCAAGGGAGCAGATCGAAAAGCCGGTTATGAGAGCGTCATCGATGAAGACTATAATACATTGGATATCCCCATGGACGCCCCGGCACTGTTATTGATCCAGCAAGTCAGGGACGAAGCTCATCGTTTTGCCATTACCGGCCACAGAAAAGCACGCGCCAAGGCGCGCACAACTTCAAGGCTGGAAGAAATACCGGGAATAGGTGCTAAAAGAAGGCAGGTGCTGTTGCAGAAATTTGGCGGCCTACAGGGTGTTAAGTCGGCAGGCATTGAAGAACTGATGCAGGTAAAGGGTATTAATCGCGAGACCGCACAAGTGATTTATGATACCTTCCACGGCTGAATTAAAGATTGCAATATGAAACTGACGCTTCCCACCATACTGACCCTGTTCCGTATACTATTAATACCGGTATTTGTGATTGTGTTTTATCTACCGTTTGCCTGGGTCAATACAGCTGCCGCAATCATCTACGCGGTGGCCAGTATTACCGACTGGTTTGACGGCTATTTGGCCAGGGCATTGAATCAGGAATCCTCATTTGGGGCGTTTCTCGATCCCGTGGCTGACAAGTTGATGGTGGTGGTTGCCATCGTCATACTGGTAGAGACTAATCCTTCATTACTGATAACCCTGCCGTCATTGATCATTATCAGTCGAGAGATCACGGTATCCGCATTGCGAGAATGGATGGCTGAACTGGGAAGTCGTGCCGCGGTTCAAGTCAGTTTTGTCGGCAAGGCCAAAACAACCGCCCAGTTATTTTCCCTGATTTTAATGATATATCACGAACCCTTTTTCGGGATTTCAATGTACCAGGCCGGGCTGGTTTTATTTTATGTGGCAGCCATTCTGACGGTCTACTCCATGTGGGTTTACTTAAAAGCCGCCTGGCCCATTATCCTGGAAAACGGTTAACAGTCGGTTCCTTTTTCCCTTCATAACACGGTTTGATACAGCGCCTGGATTCTGCATTAACAAATCAGGTAAAAACATTGAATCCTGTACAGTTTCAGCTTGACAGTTTTCAATGAATCGATAGAATACTGCCTCTTCGCGGGAATAGCTCAGCTGGTAGAGCACAACCTTGCCAAGGTTGGGGTCGCGAGTTCGAATCTCGTTTCCCGCTCCAGATTCAAGCCTCGTTTATTCGAGGCTTTTTGTTTTAAACGCGTTAAAATACTAAAATATAGTTAATGGCCGGGTGGCAGAGTGGCTATGCAGCGGATTGCAAATCCGTGGACCTCGGTTCGACTCCGGGCCCGGCCTCCATTTCTTATATTATTTTTTCTCACTAACTGCCTTAATTGTGACTCCATTAAAACCAAAACGCATTGCAAAAGACAGTCGTGTTTATAAACTGAAGGATAAAAAACAAGGCAAAGTTTCAAAAACCAACCCCAATGTTTAACTGATATTGTGGTAGACAGTAGCTTGCAAAAAGCTACGGCAACGAAAAACAAAGGCATAGATGTAAGACCACCACTTATTATTGCCCAGGTGGCGAAATTGGTAGACGCAAGGGACTTAAAATCCCTCGGTAGAAATACCGTGCCGGTTCGATTCCGGCCCTGGGCACCATTTCCTGAATTTCATCTGCCGGATTATTTTTCAGCTCAAGCTGGATGATGGCGCAACTGGTATAGCTTTCTTTCCAACTGATTGATTTCGTTACGTAAAAATTTGCTTCTTGGCGTGGGGCCGTTGACTGATTCTATTTTATAAATATTTTCTTCCAGATTATTGATACTACGAACCAGCTGGGTCTCATCAATAGCCTGACTCAGTTTACTGAGTAAACGGCTGGTGGTGGAATCGATATAAGCTTCAAGCTCTGACATGATTATCAACATCCTGTTTGTGTTTTCAAAGATTATCTTACCTGACTTAACGCGGTTGAACTGCAGCCATTCAAGCTCAGTTTTGTCAGAATACTCCTACAGCCTTTTCCGTCATGGCAGAATTAATTTATACATACATAAATTGCAAAAATAATTCTATTTCTCTGCGCTCATAAAAATCGTTACAATTCATCCAATAATTTATAAAAAAAGGTGTTTTGATGGGATTATTACTAATCGCTGCTGGTAGTGTGCTTTTAGCCGTTTTATTCCTGATTTTATGGTTAAAAGAACGTAAACATGCGAATGATGCCGAAATCGTGGCTTATGGATTAAGAGCGGAGGATGATAGCGACGATAATACTAAAACCAGTATTTCTATCATGGAAGCAGAATTCAACGAGGCCATCAGTAAACTCGAAGAGCTGGATGAAATCCACCAGGATGAATGGGGGCGCTGGGTATGGAATAAAACCGGTGAACCCCTGGGTGGAGAGGCTGTAGAACCCGACTGAAAATCGACTTCCTGCTCACGAAACTCCAAATCCGTCTCAACAGACTCGAATCAAATCTGTATAAACAAATACCTGCCTGGCTCATCAGTATTCCTGTAATCTCTTGCTATACTTCCTAATAATAAGATTACTGATAAAAATATCTAATGTCCGGCTCCAGCATTACGAGTGAAACCAAAGAAGCTTCTGCCGAGTATCTAAGGCTCACTCTGTCAAAACTTAGCCAGATGGATCTACCGGTTACACCCGTCAATTACACGCTTTTGTATGCTTACGTGGCGGGTAAGGATGTAAAACTCAATACCCAGCTCGATAAGCTATTTGAAAACTGGAATGATGACTATGCCAGGGATTTGTTTGGCCAGTTTGTCTGCCAGTGCGATGAAACAGAATATCGGGAGTTACGTGAAGAGCTGGTCATGACAATTGCCCAGATACTGGGTTCTGTCATTGATCTGGCGGGTAAAGCAGCCATTTCCAATTCCACCCTCGAGAAACACCTGGAGCAACTGGCTGTCTCCAACAAGCCCAAGGATATTCTGAATATTGCTGCTGAAATAATTGCCGATACGCGTAATTTTATTGAAGAATCGCGTCAGTTTGAGACCAACCTGATTGAATCCACCCAGGAGATCAGCAACCTGAAGGATGAGTTGGATATTGCACGACGTATGGCAACCACGGATTCATTGACTGGATTGCATAACCGGCGCGGATTTGATGAAGCCTTGATCAAAGCAGTTGAGAACAGTCATCGTCGACATGATAATTTTTGCCTGCTGATTTTAGATATCGATCATTTTAAGAAAGTTAATGATAAACACGGGCATCTGGTGGGGGACAAGGTACTGGTGGGTATTTCAAAAATCCTGCAAAAACAGATGCGAGGCAAAGATTACCTGTCGCGTTATGGCGGTGAGGAGTTTGCCGTTTTACTTAAAGAAACGCCAATAACCGGCGCTTTTACGGTGGCGGAAAATCTGCGCAGGGTGGTTGAAAAGCTTCGCCTTAAACACGTTAAAACCGGCAAACAACTGGATCAGGTCACCATATCCATCGGAGTGGCCAGTTATCGAAAAAATGAAGAGATAAAGGAATTCATTCAACGTTGCGACAAGGCGCTTTACAGGGCTAAAGAACTGGGCAGGAATCGCACAGTTCTAGCTGACTAACT
>JANTFY010000213.1 GCA_024763185.1 Gammaproteobacteria bacterium
CAGGTGATAAAAACCTCCAGTGACGTGGTACTGGTACAGGTGTTTGAAGGTACGGATGACCTTGACCTGGAAAATACCTGGGTGCGTTTTCTGGATCAGCCCTTTGAAATATCCCTGTCCCCCGATCTGCTGGGGCGCAACTTTAACGGTATTGGTGAACCGCGCGATGGGCGCCCGCCGATAATTTCCAGCGTGCAGCACAATGTCAATGGTGCTCCGGTCAATCCCGCAGCGAGGGCCTATCCCCGTGAATTTATCCAGACCGGTATTTCCACCATCGACGGTCTGAATTCCCTGGTGCGCGGACAGAAGCTGCCGGTGTTTTCCGGGTCCGGCCTGCCGCATAATCGACTGGCCGCGCAGATAGTACGTCAGGCCAAGCTGCCGGGTGATGCATCCAATTTTGTCATCGTCTTTGCTGCCATGGGCGTGTCCTATTCGGATGCGCGTTTTTTCGAACAGGAATTCGAATCGAGCGGTGTGTTGCGCAACGTGGTGATGTTCATGAACCTGGCCAACGATCCACCCATGGAGCGCCTGATCCTGCCGCGTACCGCACTGACCGCGGCCGAATACCTGGCCTATGAACTCGATCACCACGTGCTGGTGGTGATCACCGACATGACCAACTATGCCGAGGCACTGCGCGAGGTGGCCACTGAAAAAGGTGATGTGCCTTCGCGCAAGGGTTATCCGGGTTACCTGTATTCCGACCTGGCGGAAATCTATGAGCGTGCCGGACGGCTGCGTGACCGCCATGGTTCGATCACCATGATCCCGATCCTGTCGATGCCGAGTGATGATATTACCCACCCGATTCCGGATCTGACCGGTTATATCACCGAGGGTCAGATCGTGTTGAGCCGCGAACTGCACAGTAAGTCGGTGTATCCGCCGGTGCACGTACCGCCTTCACTGTCGCGGCTAATGAAAGACGGCATAGGCAAGGATGATACGCGTGAGGATCATGCACGCGTGGCCAGCCAGTTGTATGCGTCTTATACCCGTGCGCTGGAGGCCAGGAACCTGGCGTCGATTATCGGCGCCGAGGAACTGTCGGGGCGGGATAGACGCTACCTGAAGTTTGCTGACAGTTTTGAAGGCAGTTTTGTTAAACAGGGCGAGGATGAGGAGCGCAGTATCATCGAAACCCTGAACCTGGCCTGGCAGCTGTTGTCACTGTTGCCTGCGGGCGCGCTGAGCCGCGTCAGCGAAGAGGACCTGAGCAAGTACCACAGTTGGGATGACAGTTTATAAATGCAGCAACGACTCAACATTGCACCCACCAAAAGTGTCTTGCTGGACCTGAAAAGGCGGCTCGCTTTTTTAAATGAAGGGTATCGACTGCTGGAGCGTAAACGCGAACTGTTGACCCGGCTGGTGTATGACAAACTGAAAGAATATCGAAAGTTGGAGCAGGGTACGCGGCAAGCCATGACCGAGGCCTATCGTTGGTTAAGCATCAGCCAGATGCGTATGGGCAGCTTTCGCATTCAGCAGTTATCGATCGGCATGCCGCTGGCGGTAGAAGCCAAAGTATTGCCACGCCGTAACATGGGGGTGCAATATCCATCGGTTGATATCAAAAGAAAAGCGCTGCATCCCGTGGGCATTCTGGGTACCGATGCCAGCCTGGACGAAACCCGCGTCAGTTTTGCAGACATGGTGGTTAAAACCGCGCGCCTGGCAGAGGTTGAAACAGCCTTGTGGCGCCTGTTGGAAGAACAGCGTAAAACGCAAAAACGGGTTAATGCGTTGAAATACAACGTTATTCCACGTTATGAGCGTACCATAGCCTACGTCGAATCAAGCCTTGAGGAAGAGGAAAGAAATGCGCTGTTCCAGCTTAAAATGCTGCAACAGCAACAGTCGGCTTTGTAATGTTTTTGTTACCGGTTGATGGCGGTTAAAAAAGCTCGACGTCCATGTCATGGTTCTCGTCGCCAGACCCCTCAAACTTGAGTTTTTCCTCGGCCATTTTTTCAACCAGGCCGGTCAGCTGGGTGCTGTATATTTCACTCATTTTGAAGGTTGAAATCAGTTTATGTTGTAACTCGGGATCGCGCTTCCAGTCCTGTTCAAGAATGTGCATCGCCCTGTGCATTGACGAATGCACCTGGGAATGCGGCTCGTGGATGGATTGATATACCGGCAAGTGACTGTAATCTTCCTTGCCCTGGCCGCTTTCATACCATTTGCCGAAACGGCAGCTGTGGCAGTCAACCATAATCAGGGATTTTTCCTCGGCACTGGGTTTTTCGGTTTCGGCGGCATGGTAGCCACGCTGCATGTAGATTAAATGATCTACCTTGGTCAGGGCTGTCTGGCAGATGACCTGAACATAACTGACCTTGCCATGAACCTGTTGCGAGGCTCGTGCCGCATTTTCAAAGTTTTGTTCAAAATCGCCGATCACATTCTTTGATTTTTCCGAAATATCGGCCATGTTGACCGTGTCTGTCACCATGATGTCGGTGGCCTCGACAAACTGGGCCATGATGGCGCTGATATCGCCGGCCGCGTGTTTGGTGGTTTCGGCCAGTTGTTTTACTTCATCGGCAACCACCGCAAAACCGCGTCCGTGTTCCCCGGCCCGGGCCGCTTCTATGGCGGCATTCAACGCCAGCAGATTGGTCTGGTCGGCCACGCTGGAAATGGTGTCGATCATGCCACTGATTTGTTCACTGCTTTGCGACAGCAGCTGTGTGCTGTCGCGCATGTGAATGGATTTCTCGATGACCTGGCCCAGGTCCTTAATGAGCTGACGCACGCTCGTGAGGCTGCTGGTTGCATTATCGGCCGATTCCCGGGATATGTTTTCCACCTCGCTCATTTCGGTCGATATTCTGCCCAGGTCGCGTTGATTCTGTACCAGGTTGCGCAGCAGGTTTTCGGTTTTGAGTTGCCCCAGTTCCGAAAACAGTTTGTTCTTTTTGCCTTGCCAGAAGTCGTTCTCCTTGGCCTCAATGGAGCTGTCAATTGATTTTAAGGCCTTGGCAAAATTGCCCTGCAAGCCTTTGCTCAGGGTGCGGCGATAGAAATCGTTGTTATCCGCGGCTTTAAAAACGGCATCCACTTCACGCATAAAGGCTTCAAACTGGTCAAGTGATTCGTTTAACTTCCAGGCGATATCGTGAAAGCAGTCGTTTTCGGGTATTCCGGTGATACGGTATTCCAGGTTACCCCGGTTAATCTGTTCGGCGAGGGTGGATATCTTTTGCAGCACCCCGTTGGAGGCATTCGAACCCTTGTGAGTCAGTGCCCATAAAAGCACGGCCAGCACGGGAATCAGCACAAACCACCATGAGCCGCTGGTCTGGATCAGTAACAGCCCTGAGAGGACCAGTAACAGGGTAGAGGCGAGCAGGGCGTGGCTACTTTTCAAAGGAAAGAACAAATTCATTGTATTTTTTACCGGATTGTTTCAGGGCATCGTCGAGGATTTTATGGGAGGCATCCATCGCCTCCTGGGCGCTGGAATGACGGGCTTCTTCGGCAAGCATTTGCTGGTATAGCGCGGTAACGGCTTCTATGGCCTTGCGCGAGGGGCTGCGCCTGACCGAGTAATAACCGATGAGTTGGCCTTGTTCATCGTAACTGGGTGTGACATTGGCCAGCGCCCAGTAGTAATTATTTTGCCTGGTTTTGTTTTTTATGACGCCAAAAAACTCCTTTCCTTCCTGCAGGGTGTTCCATAACAGGCGAAATACCGAACGCGGCATGTCGGGGTGGCGAATGATGTTATGCGGCTGGTTGAGTAACTCTTTTTCGCTATAACCGGCGATACTCATGAAGATGCGATTGCAATAGGTTATTTTTCCTTTCGTATCGGTTTTGGATACGATGAAATCATCCTCGTTTATTCTGATTTCCTGTTCGGAAGACTGTGACATAATTAAATACTTTAATCCGGATTTTTCAGGTGAGTTTAAGAATCAGGTATAGATGAATCATTGAAAAATTCAACCAGCCTGCCTTCACTATTAATTTATCGGCAGGTCTTTAAAAGCTTTAATAAATTTTATCTGCGTTATGAGTGAAACCCGACTGACTTCATGTGTTGGTGAAATGAACCTGCAACGTCTACCCAGGCGTCGGCGTGAGTTGCTGCGCGCCTGGGATGCCGCAGATGAATACCTGTTGCAGGCGTATTGTGAGCAGGCCGGGTTACTGGCGGATAAGCCGTTGCTGATCTGTAATGATGGATTTGGCGCACTGTCGGTAAGCCTGAGTCGAAAGCGGCCGCGTAACTGGAGCGATTCCTGGTTGGCGCAAGAAGCCTGCCGCCAAAACCTGGTAGCCAATGGCTGCGCAGAAAACGCGGTGGAGTTTGTGCCCAGCACGGATTTGCCTGGGGCGGGTAGTTACCAGGTATTGTTCAAAGTGCCCAAGTCAATGGCTTTGATGGAAGACCAGCTGATTCGGCTGAAACCCTTATTGCAAAAGGACAGCTGTCTGCTGGTGGCGGGCATGAGTAAAAACATGCCGGCAAAGGTATGGACCCTGCTGGAACGGATCGTCGGTCCCTGCGAGACCTC
>JANTFY010000214.1 GCA_024763185.1 Gammaproteobacteria bacterium
CGGCGTACCATCGCGTTGCCTGCCCACCATTTTGGCGGCCAGTTGTTCCCTTTCTTGCTCAGAATTGGTGGCCTTGTCCACGTATTTCCAGAACCCGGGTACATCCTGCTGCAATTGTCGTACAACCAGGTAACTGCCATTTCTGGCAAAGTCCTTTTTTGCAGGCTTATCCTGCGCATCGGGTAACACTGCCGCCAAAGGATCATCTTGGGCATCAATCAATGGGCGCGGCGTATACAGACCGTACTCATTGGCATAACCCAACATGACTTCTCCGGGGGCCAGCAGGTTCGAGTAGTGGTCACGCTTATGAATGTCGGTGCTTTGCTGTTGCTCCCAATCCACCTTGGGCTGGCTGATGCCATCGACAAAACCGAAAGGCTCTTCCGCCCTGAGTTCGGCGGTCGGCAGTTCACGTTGAATTTCAAAGGCTTTTTGAAATGCCTCGTCGTTGATCGAGGATCGCAAGGTCGGCATGCCGTCCTTTTCGCTGTACAACATCAGCAGCATGTGCGGGAATTGATCAGGTTCATGTCCCCAGGCCCAGTTTTCAGGCGCATTATCTCCGATATCGCCCAATCGGCGCGAACGGCTTTCGTCACCGTGCATGCCGCTGATAAACTCATCGGAAAAACCTTCGATGATTTTGTTATCAAGTCCCATCGCGCGTAATCCTTCAACCGTAAAAGCCACCTGTACGGCCTGCGAGGGTATCGAATGCTGACGGGTTGCATTGTTAAACTCTGCCTGTGACAACCAGTTTCGCGCCAGCGCTGGGTTCCTGATTTTTAACAGTAGAAAAGCGCTTTCAATGAGCCGTCCATGTCCAAACCTGAGCAAAGCCTGGATATCGTCCAGTTGAATGTTGGGTGGTGATGATTTCGTCATATCAACCTCAACCACTGTCGAATGTCTTCGTCACTGACCGGGTAGTTTTCCACGCCTGCCCGAATCCTGCTGTTACGCGACAGATCATAGGCCGTTAATCCGGGATAGGCCTTGTACCAGAGCTCTGATGGTAACTGATGACGACGCAACGTGTATTTGTACAGATGCTCACGCTCTGCCCCACCCTTCACCAGCCAGCGCGTGGCCGGATAACCCACGCCATTGCTGAATACCAGGTTCAGCCCCCAGGCAACCTTGTTGATAAAATCATCCATGTAACTTTCATGGCTGCCATCGTAGTTACTGGCAAAATAGATGTGCCGGTTATTTTCCAATAATACCCAGCGCGCGAAATGAATGGTCCTGATCCGGGTCAGGAAGCCCCGCTTATAAATATGCCGCGATGAATAGTCGAGAACCAACAACAGAAACTTGATCAGGATCAGACGGAGTATGCCGGGTTTAACATCACCAAACACGTTAAAATGGTTGCTCACATCATGATCTTCCTGCAGCGTCATGGTTTTGATGTGTTCCCGGTCCGGCCGCAGGGCAATCTCGGGATCGGAATTTTCCAGGCTTCGCAACCATATTGCAATAATGGGGGCAGAGACAACTAACAACGGTGACAGCAGCAGCAGGATAAGCGGGATACCGAATTTATGCGCCAGATTTTTTATTTTCCAGGTGCTGGGGGTGGGTTCAGGTTTACTTAAGGTCAGCCGTCCCGCATCGAGTTCCAGCTCTACATGAGTCAACAGGCGTTGACGCAATTCTCGCAGATTCAACGTCTGCAACTGCTGGTGATTATCCTGCAGGTAGTCCAACAAGGTTTTATGTAATGCCGCCTCTTCCCTGATTTGCTTGACCGTGCGCCCGACCCAGTTGATGTAATTGGCGCTGGCTTTAATGTTTCTTTTTAACAGCCAGTCCAGCAGGCTGCCATGCTCTGAATAGTCTTCACAGTGTGAAAAGACCTGGCGTAAACCGCTCTCCGCCATTGCAACCATTTGCCGCAGCAATATTTCGGCTTCTCCATCGCAATCTCCCAGAAATACCAGCTTGGGTTGCCATTCAGTCGGTTCAACGCCATGCAGGCGAATGTCATCGGCCGTATGCGCCTCGATGATGGTGAACCTGGCCATGTGCAAGGTATCCAGCCTGGCAAAAGGGATCAGCTCATTATGGGCATCGGCATAACCCGGTTTGCTGGTCAGGCTGGCAAGCAGTTGGCGTAAATCCTCTTTACGATCGGGCTGAATGACAGCCATTATCATGAAGTTGGATTGTGGCGTCATGCGCTTAGCCCTGTCGCAAACTACTGACCTTTACCGGTGTGGGTCAGTGCAAAATCCAGAATGCGCGTTTTTCCCCACCATACCTTGCCCAGGTAAACACCCGGTTCTATCTCGCGAATTTCATCGCGGATCACCTTGGCGAAAAAGGATGATTTGGAATAATCGATGACGATGGTTTCCTTGCCATCCATCCAACTTGGCTGTCGATAGACCTTGGCGACAATAAAGGTCAGGCTCCAGGGAGAAATTTTATTGATCAAGATACCCGACTGGCCGTCGTCGGCGAAAATATCAAAAACCTTGCCCTGCCAGGCGAATAACCGGGCAAAGGCCGCCACCAGTTTGGAAAACCAGGAGCCGGCCAATATGGCTGTGCCACGCGTATCGCCACTGGGAATAGTACCCGCATCGGCCTGTTGATAGATTTCATCCAGCTCTTCCCTTGATTTGTTCAACCAGCTTTTTACCGTGGCGTGCATTAGGGTCTCTCCTTATTCCTGAATTTTTCAGCATTGGCGTACACAGCGCGACGTACTTCATTCATTCTGCCCAGGGGTTTATGTGCAGCCAGCGATTGCCAGGGATTGAAGCTGATGCGTTCACATTGAGCCAGTGATTGCGGTGTATCGAATGACTGATCTTCGAGGGTGAGTGTCGCCACGTTGATAAACGGCGACTGTTCCTCGTCCCAGATGACCGATGCATCTTCGATGGGCATGGATGGCGGATCTGCCTGGGTTTGTACGGCAAAATGAAAACAGGCAGGCTGTTGCTGTAAATGTGCTTTGATGGCACTGCGTAGCTGGTTGCTGCCGGGGTTTACCGGTTGCTCGGTTTGATAGCCTGAACAGGGAATTGCCGAGTATTTCACCGCCTGCTGTTCTGATCCCAGCGCGAACGGCACCGTGCTCCAGAATTGCATATCCAGTGGGCTGTTGTTCTTCTGCCGGGCTTTAAAAACGATCCACAGTGATTTCAGATGGGCATTAAACGGATTTAAAAAGAAGCGTAGTTTTTCATCCTGCTGTCGTGCACGGATAAAACCGAGGAAATCCTCGGGTGTTGATACGAATAACGCCGGGTAGCTGTTGAGAATAAAATCCTGGGTACCCTGCTCTCCCCACAGCACATCACCCTGAACCCCGCTTAACTTGATGGACAATCCGCGGATATCTTTTTTCGAATCATCCATTTCGCTGGCATTGGCAAAACGCAGGCGTGCAGGGTATGAGGCCGCCTTGGCAAACAGGCCTTTTTTCAAATCAGCCGGCACATCGTCATGAACCTCGAACTGACCGTCTAGACAGGCGATGGTTTTCGGTTGATTGAAACGTGGCACGACGTCACCCAGTTTTTCAGCGGCCGTTATGGCTTCAATGCGCTGGGTCATATCGGTCACCAGTTGATCGATAGAAGCCAGTGGTGGCTCGCTACTGCAGGCTGACAACAGTCCGCAGGCTATACCCGCTAACAGGCTTGTCCTGGTTTTTGCTTGATTCATCTCCATGAACTTTTCTCCTATCCGTTAATTGTCAAAAGCCGGATCTGATTCGGCTCCCGGTCTTGGTTTCCATGCCAGGTCATAATATTCACCACGATCCCGTGCCCAGGGATCGAACACGTTTCTGACCGTCAGCAGTTCCTGTTTCAGTTCAGGTGCGTTACGCATCAACAGGCGCTTTAAAGGCGATACCGGTACGATATGTCCATTGACCTCTACCGGCTCCAGACACGCCTCGCTGCCATCAGCCTGTTCGATGACCGCGTAGGGGCATTCCGATAAAAGCCCATTATTCTGTACCCAGTCATAGCCCAGGCTGGAATAGAATTCGGGACGGAAACTGGAGGTGAAAAAACGATCACTGAATAAGCGACGTGATGCATTGAGGATAAAGATGTGGAACTGGGTTTCGGAAATGGCAAAACCATGCGGGCGGGTATACTCGGATAACCAGCCCACTACGTTGTCGACATCCTCGATGTTATCCACCACCGATCCGTCAGGAAAACCCAGGCAGTCATTGATAAAATCCCCTTTGTCATTACGCTGCACCACCGAGATGATCTTGCTTTCATCACACACGTGTGTGCCATAGATTTCTCGCATGCGCCTGACGGTTTCTTCCTGGTGCTTGCGCCAGGGATCATTTTCATCCCGTCGCACATCGATAAAATCATCAAAACCGGTCAGCATCTTGAGTCCTATCTGGCGCCTGAACTCGTTAAAACGAGGCACTCCGCGCTCACGATCGCGAATCAGATCCAGCGCCACCACATCCAGTTTATGCGTCTCTGAATCCAGATG
>JANTFY010000215.1 GCA_024763185.1 Gammaproteobacteria bacterium
ATCCTGATCAATCTTTTTGTGATTGCCACGCCCTTGTTCACGATGAATGTTTACGACAAGGTGGTACCCAATGATGCGATAGAAACCCTGTGGGTACTCGCGATTGGCATACTGGTGGTTTACCTGTTTGATACCACGTTACGCTTTGTGCGCAATTACCTGCTGGAGGTGGCCGGTAAAAAGAGTGACATTATCATGTCATCCATACTGTTTGCGCATACCCTGAACCTGAAAATGGACCAGTGGCCAAAATCCGTGGGTGCCTTTGCCAGCCAGTTACGGGATTTTGAAAGTATCCGTAACTTTTTTACGGCTTCAACGCTGGCCATGCTGGTTGACCTGCCATTCGCGGTTATTTTCCTGGTAGTCATTTTTTACATTGGCGGCCCGATGATAGTCGTGCCGCTGGCGACTATTATAATTTTGTTGATCTACAGCGCCATTCTGGTCAAACCGTTGAAGGAAAGTGTTGAAGCTACCTACGAGGCCACCGCCAACAAAAACGCGCACATGATCGAAACGCTGCATTCGATTCAAACCATCAAGTCACTGGGGGTGTCCAATTACTCCCAATGGGTGTGGGAAGAGTCGTCCGGCATCATCGCCAACAAGTCCATGCGCGCGCGCACCTTGTCAACGTCAATATCGGTGGTGACCAATCTGCTGGTTCAAACCAATACAGTGGGGCTGATTATTTTTGGTGTCTACCTGATCAGCGAGCTGGAATTATCCATGGGCGGCCTGATTGCCATTGTCATGTTGTCATCGAGGGCTGTGGCCCCTTTGGGTCAGGTTGCAGGCCTGATTACATCATTTGAACAGACCCGTACGGCTTATAATTCTCTCAACGAATTGATGCAAAAGGGCGTGGAAAGACCGGAAGGCAAGGTTTTTGTGCGCCGGCCAGAATTCGACGGTGATATCACTTTTAAAAATGTCAGTTTCAGTTACCCGGAAGCGACCAAGGCCTCGCTGTCGGATGTTTCGTTTCATATTAAGGCGGGGGAGCATGTTGGCATAATTGGCAAGGTGGGTTCCGGAAAAACCTCCATCATAAAATTGATTGTTGGCCTGTACGAGGCCAGTGAGGGGTCCATCGCCCTGGATCACATCGATATCAACCAGATCGATCCGGCCGACCTGCGCCAGCACATTGGCTACTTATCACAGGAAGTCGAACTGATTAGGGGATCGATTCGCGATAACCTGGCCTATAAGGACTTGCAGATAAACGACGAACGCCTGATCCAGGCCGCCAAGGTCAGTGGGGTTGATCTGTTTGTGAACAAACTGGCGCAGGGTTTTGATACCGATGTGGGTGAGCAGGGTGCCCTGTTATCTGGCGGACAGCGTCAGTCCATCGCCCTGGGCCGGGCCCTGTTAAAGGATGAGCCGATCCTGATCCTGGATGAACCAACCAACAGTTTCGACAACACGACCGAGTCCATCGTTAAAAAACGCCTGTTTGACTACAGCCGTGACAAGACACTGATATTGGTGACCCACAAGGCGCCGATGCTGGAACTGGTTGAACGCTTGATTGTGGTGGATGATGGCAGGATTATCATGGATGGACCCAAACAGGATGTTTTAAATGCTTTAAAAGGTGGCCAGCATGCACAGTGACAGTGAAGACATCACCCAGTTAGGTCAGTACGGCAAGAATGATCATGTCTATATGCAAAGCCTGTCGGCGGCGGTGGTGCAGCGTTCGCCCCGACACCTGATGCTGGTGGTCATGCTGTTAAGTTTGTTTGTGCTGATTGCGATTATCTGGATGAGCTGGGCCGAGATTGACGTGGTCATTCGCGGTTCCGGAAAGGTGGTACCAGCGAGCCAGGTGCAGTTGGTGCAAAGCCTGGAAGGCGGCATAGTTTCCGAAATACTGGTGCGCGAAGGCGAAACCGTCGATATCAATCAGCCGCTGGTAAAAATCAGTGATATTGCTTTTTCCAGTTCCTTTGAAGAAAATCGCCTGTTGTATCTGGAGCTGTTGGCCAGGGCCAGCCGATTGCAGGCCGAGGGTTTTAACCAACCCTTCAAAACCAATGCCGAGGTCAGTAACAGTGCCCCGCAGGTGATGGCATCGGAGAAAAATCTGTTCGAATCCAACCAGCAGCAGCTTCAGGATATCGCCAACATCTTAGACGAACAGATTCAGCAATCGGAAAGTTCACTCAGAGAAGCCCAGGCCAAGAAAAGACAGCTGCAAAAATCACTGCAGCTGATGCAAAAGGAAATCCGCATCAAGTTACCTTTGAAGAACAAGGGCATTATCAGCGAGGTTGAGTTTCTCCAGTTACAGCAGCGAGAAGCCGAACTGGAGGGTGAACTGGACTCGGTAACCCTGTCCATACCGCGTTATCAATCCTCTATTGAGGAGGCCCGCTTCAAAAAACAAAAAGAACTACTAGACTTCCGTAACAAGGCCAAAAAAGAGTTGAACGAAGTCAATGCTGAGATATCCAGAATTAAAGAATCACAAACCGCGCTGCGGGATCGGGTCAAACGCACCACGTTGCGTTCACCGGTAAAAGGCATCGTGCAGCGTTTACATGCCAATACCATCGGCGGAGTGGTAAGCCCGGGCAGCAAGGTGGTTGAAATCGTGCCGCAGGAAGATTCTTTGTTGATAGAGCTGAAGATAAAACCGGCTGATATTGCCTCGGTGCATGTGGATCAAACCGCACGCCTTAAATTCTCGGCTTATGATTTTGCCATTCATGGCAGTCTGCGCGGCACGGTTTCTTTTGTCAGTGCTGACACCATCACCAACGAGGAAGGCCAGAGTTATTACCTGGTCAGGGTAAAACCCGAACAGGATTACCTCGGACACGAGTCCAGCCCATTGCCGATAAAGGTGGGCATGACCACTGAGGCCGATATCATCACGGCGAAAAAAAGCATTCTTTCTTTTGTGATGGACCCGGTTAACCGGGGTCTGGATAAAGCGCTCAGGGAACGTTGATGGATATTGTGGTTTATACAACATCCACTTCGTTTCGCAGATACATCAGTGGTGTCATCGAACAACCGACGACATTTTCTGCCCTATTAACAGCACACCCGCTTGATTCAAAACAGCTTCATATCCTGCACCTGACATCCTTTACCGGGCAGGGCCTGGACTGGTTACAGGAAAAGGTATCGCCTGAGGTCAGGTTGGTCGTGTGTTCAGACCAGCCTGATATCCGTCAGATGCTGGATTGTGTACAGGCCGGGGCCAAGGCCTACTGCAACAGTTTTATGCAAACACTGCATTACCGGCAAATGCTGCGTTTACTGGAAAATGGCCAAAGCTGGTTTCCACCGCAGTTGCTGGAGCAAACCTTTGCCCTGGCCCATAAGGCCGTGGGTGGCGGATCACCTGATGACCGTATGCAAAATCTGACCGAAAGAGAAAAACAGGTTGCCCTGGCGGTCTCTGAAGGCATGAGCAATCAGCAAATCGCAAATGAGTACGATATTTCCGAGCGTACCGTCAAAACCCATCTCACCAATATTTTCAAGAAACTGCAGCTAAAAGACCGGGTAGGGCTGGTTTTACATCTTAAATGAATGTGATTTGGCTCGCATTTAGCCAGTTTTTTTCTAATCCCTACGACCAAAGTACGATACACAGTTAAAAATCCTGACCTATATTCCATGCTGAATTCAAAAATCGTGGAATGACATGGCGACAAAAAATATAGGTTACGTGGTTGAATTATCGGGCAATGCGCAAGTACGTTCGGTTGATGGCATTGTCAGGGTGCTCAATGTAGGCGATAAGGTCAACGAAGGCGATGTACTGACCACCGGACTGAATACTGATATTTTAATAGAATTCTACGATGGCCAGCGATTACAGGTAGCGCAAAACACCGAGCTTTTGCTGGATGAAACCGTATTCGCCGGACTACAGCCCTTTGCCGATGACCGCGTGGACCAACTGGCAGAACTGCAACAACAGCTTCTCGATGGACTGGATCTGTCCGAACTTGAAGCACCAGCCGCCGGTAATAGCCCAAACCAGGCCGATGCCCTGCATGCTACTTCCATCTATACCCGCGATGGACAGGAGGGAGGTGTTGATACAAAAGTCACGCCATTTAATGTTTCAGCCCAGAATTTAAATAACCAGCCACCGCTGGATAATGATGCATTAGCCTCTCAAAACGGATCCACTCAGGATCAAATACCATCAGCATCTGTTGCCATCATCGAAATCAATCCGATCACCGCTGATGATGTTCTCAATAGTGCAGAAGTCCGTAGTATTATTGATGTCACCGGTTCTGTGGGTGGAGCTGCGTCACCTGGCGACAGCATAGAGTTAATCATTAACGGGGTCACCTACAGCGGAATCGTCAACCCGGATTTCACCTTTTCAATTCCCGTGCAGGGCAGTGACCTGGCACTGGATACCGAATTTGAAGGTAGAGTCATTGGAGTCGATGAAAACGGCAATCCTTACAGTGATACCTCTACCACCCTATCCACCCACAG
>JANTFY010000216.1 GCA_024763185.1 Gammaproteobacteria bacterium
CAGGGTATGCGAAATATAGGAGGCAAGGTCATCGATAACAGTCTTTACCTGATGGAACAACTCGAAGCCATTCAGGGCATTCGAATTATCAGTGATAGCTCGGAGAAGCGCCTGTCGGGCATCGTGACCTTTAGCAGTGATACGTGCAGTGATGAAAAGCTGTATAAAAGTTTGAGCAACCAGGGTGTGCTGTGTGTCCCTCGCGGCGGTGGCATCCGCCTGTCGCCCCATTTTTACACACCCAGGGAGCAGCTTGAACAGGTCGTCGACATGGTGCAGGAAGTTTCTGATAAATAAGCCGTTAGTTTTTTCAACATCTTTCATTTGGAACATCCTTGTTCTTAAATCTTTTCTCGCTCATTAAAAACACTTGTATCCAGAATTTTTGCCAGGAAAAGGCAGAAAGATTGAGGTTTACAACTGGTTTTCTGGATGGCTTTATCAACAACTTGGAGTGAGAAATCGCCGCTGAAAGAGGAGCAAGGCAATGAGATAGAAATAAAAAACTATTGATTCAGGTCAATGTTTCCAGGCACGGTTAAATTATAGTAATTTTGTTAGGATTCGCCACAAAACGTTTGTTTTGTGGTTGGCACTTAAATCAATTGCTAAATCATCAATCACCAAGGAGTAAGAGTTATGTCAAAAATTTCATCAGCTGAAGATTTTAGAAAAGCCCTAATAGCCCTTTCACTCCCGTTGCAGCGACTGGTTGCTGCCCGATTTATTAAGAATGTTCTTGATTTGACTACGGATAAAAAGCTCATTGCAGCCCAGACTATCGCGGCTAGCAGTGATTCAACAGACGATGAATTAAAGCAGGCTTATAATATGGCACATAGCAGCTATATAGAGTCACATCCCCATGCGGAAATGATTGCATTGGACTGGAAAAAACAGGCAGATTATTTTATTGCAAAAGCCTGCATGACCTGCCTTGATCCGGCCAGTTTAAAAGATTTAAAGCATCATCTGGCGTTAAGGGTAAGCATGTATTGTATGATGGCAAGAACCTGCGCAAGTATAAATCATGATGGAGATTATCCCACTTTCGACAATACCGAGGAATTAACGAAGAAAGAAGTCGATGATCAATACCGGATAGCGGGCGAATTTATGCAAGACTAACGGTCCTTAACCCTGTAACACATAAAACTGTCAGCGTGACACGAGAAGCCCCAGTGAATTAATTGCCTTGTTGAGCTGAACAGCCCAAAGAGGATAAAAATTAACTTCGCCCATCATGTCTCACATGTACCCCCTACAGGAAAACGCGGCTATCGGTACCATTACCGAGGTACATGGTCCTGTCGTTGTTATCTCCTGTTCACGGATACCTCCGATAAAACAGGCATTAACAGCAAATCTGGGCAATGAACTTTGCCTGTTTGAAGTACATCAACATCTAGACAAACAGCATATTCGTGCTGTCACACTGCATCGTGCCAGCGGTCTGCATCGAGGCATGACCGTGTATGATACGGGGGCGCCTTTGCACGTTCCTGTCTGCCTTGAATGTCTGGGGCGGGTATTGAATCTATTGGGTGAACCGTTGGATGGTGGCTCACCTTTGCAGACTCAAACTTATCGCAATATCCATGCTCCCCCCTCATCCTTATCCGAAGCCACCAGCAGCAATGAAATCATGATCACGGGCATCAAGGTGATTGATCTGTTATGTCCATTTGCCAAGGGAGGTAAAACCGGTCTTTTCGGAGGGGCGGGTGTGGGCAAGACGGTTCTGGTCATGGAGTTTATGCATGCTGTTGCTTCGTTATACAGAGGTGCTTCTGTATTTGCGGGGGTTGGAGAGCGCATGCGTGAAGCGCATGAATTATGGCATGAAATGAAAGCTGCCGGTGTCATGGAGCAATCACTCATGGTGTTTGGCCAAATGGATGAATCACCGGGTGTTCGTTTTAGGGTCGGCTTATCCGCGTTGACGTATGCTGAATATTTACGCGACACATCGCACCAGGAAGTATTACTGGTCATGGATAATATATTCCGTTTCGTACAGGCGGGCAGTGAAGTCTCCAGTCTGTTAGGACGCATGCCGGCCACTGTCGGCTATCAACCTACGCTGATCACCGAGGTTGCTGAACTGGAAGACAGAATAAGCGCTACCCGGCAGGGAAACATGACTTCGGTACAGGCTGTATATGTCCCTGCTGATGACATGACCGACCCGGCGGTAAATGCCATCCTCAGTCACCTCGATACCAAGGTTATTCTGACCCGAAGCCAGGCAGGCAAGGGCATTTACCCGGCTGTTGACCCGTTACAATCCAGCAGCAAAATGATGGATGCCTATACCCTGGGATCCCGTCACTACACCATTGCTGAAGGTGTACGTGAGCACCTGGCTCGCTACCATGAACTGGAAGATATCATCGCCATGCTGGGTATCGAAGAACTTTCACCCAAGGATAAACGTATCGTTCAGCGTGCGCGCCGACTACAACGTTATTTAACCCAGCCCATGTGGGTCATTGCCGCACATAGCGGAATCCCGGGCGTGTCCGTGTCTTTAACCGAAACACTGGACGACTGTGAAGCTTTCCTGCTGGGAAAATATGACGAAATACCCGAACAGCACTGCTATATGCAAGGCCGGATGAAGTCACCATGAAAACCTTTACACTGTGGTTGCAGGATGCGACTCATGAAAAAAAATATACAGACGTTTGTTCTTTTGTTGGTGAAGACAGCAGTGGAAGCTTTGCTATTTTAGCGGGTCATGCGCGCATGATGACTTCCCTGGTGATGGGATTGTCGAGATTTCGATGTAAAAACGGAAACTGGCAGTACATCGCCACCCCGGGCTCCCTGGTTTATTTTAAAAACAATAAGCTGATGTTGATTACACGACACTTTTTAATCGACGACGATTATATGGCTATCAGCGTTGCGCTGGAGAAACAACTGCTACAAGAAGAATCCCGACTGCAAGCCCAGAAACGAAGCCTTCGCCATATGGAAGAAGAAGTGCTTAAACGCCTTTGGGAATTCGGGCGTATGGGGGGGTAACCAAATGACCGATAAACAAGATTTAAAAAAGCACATCGAACGTCAGGCACGCCGTATGAAAAAGGCGGAATTTGAACAACCGACGCTGGTTGCACAAACGGTTTACATCGGCACGCTGGGTTTATTGTTTGTACTACCGGTTATTGTTGGAGCCTATGTGGGTCAATGGATTGATAGCCAGATGTCCGGTTACTCGATTCGCTGGACGGTCAGCCTGATCCTGGTGGGAGTATTCTTAGGGGGTATCAATGTTTATATCTTTATCCGCGAAAGAGATAACACATGAATGATTCGCAACTGGCCATCAACACGGTTTTTCAACTGGGCCCTCTGCAGGTAACCACTACCGTCATAACCAGCTGGGGTATTATTCTGGGCCTCACGGTGTTTTTCTGGTTAACCACCCGCCGTCTGTCACCCATGCCGGGTCCGTTGCAAACATTTGTGGAAGCCCTGGTTACCGTTATTGAACAGGCAGTAGCCGAAGTGGCTCCCCAGCAGGCAAAAAAATTAACCCCTTTTATTGGCAGTTTATGGATATACCTGGTTATCGCCAACTTGAGTGGGCTTCTCCCCGGTATCCACTCACCCACCCGGGATCTTTCTGCCACGGCAGCACTGGCTATCGTCGTCTTCCTGTCAACGCACTGGTATGGCATCAGCAGTCAGGGAATAAAACGTTATTTACAACACTACCTAAAACCCAGCCCTATCCTGTTACCGTTTCACCTGGTCAGTGAAATCACCCGCACCGTTGCGCTGGCGATACGCCTGTTCGGTAATATGATGAGTCTGGAAATGGCGGCATTACTGATTTTGCTGGTCGCAGGTTTTCTGGCACCCGTCCCGATTCTGTTGCTGCATATCATCGAAGCGCTGGTGCAGGCTTATATCTTTGGTATGCTGGCCCTGGTTTATGTTGCCGGCGGCATCCAGTCGCAACAACTTCACCAACAAAAAAATCAACCATCAGGAGTGAAACATGACTGACCTTTCCTTATTTTCAATGGCGTCAACCGTTGCCGCCATCATTGGCATTTCATTAGGGGTCATGCTGCCGGCCATAGCAATGGGGTGGGCCATCAGTCGTGCCATGGATGCGTTGGCTCGCCAGCCTGAAGCCGAGCGTGCCATCATGCGCACCCTGTTTATCGGCTTGGCGATGATCGAATCGCTGGCTATCTATGTACTGGTCATCGTGTTGATTATTCTGTTCCGGAATCCGCTACTGGAATATTTACTGAATTAGAGTTAACAGACCCAGGCATTCACCGGCTTTAAACGGATAAAACGCGGAGAGATACTTTTGGAAATTAGTTGGACAACCTTTCTACTGGAAATCCTTAATTTTCTGGTTCTGGTGTGGTTACTCAAACGGTTTCTGTATCGG
>JANTFY010000217.1 GCA_024763185.1 Gammaproteobacteria bacterium
CGGGTGATGTGGTATTGGTGACCACCGGTGAAGTGATTCCCGTGGATGGCACGATTAGCAGTGGAATGGCCCTGGTTGACCAGCAGGCCCTGACCGGCGAGGCGAATCCACAGGAAAAACATCCGGGAGACAAGGTCTTGGCCGCTACGATTATTCTCAGTGGTCGAATTGGCATAGTCGCCCAATACAGCGGAGAGGAAAACAGTGTAAACCAGTTAAACAAGCTGTTGCATCAAACCGAGGAATATAAGACTCAGCTGCAGTTAAAAGGAGAAGCCTGGTCCGAAAGAATGGCTTTTCCTGTTCTCTTAGTAAGCGCATTAATGGTACCGGTAACCGGAACGGCTTCGGCTATTGCTCTTTTATTCAGCGTGCCCATGGATACGGTGCGTTCCATGTTATCGATGCAAACCCTGGTTCATATGCGCCAGACCAACGCACAGGGTGCGTTTATCAAGGATGGACGGGTGCTTGAAGAATTGCCCCGTATCGATACCATTTTGTTCGATAAAACCGGCACTCTGACCCAGACCCGGCCTGACCTGGCTGCCATCATTCCTTGCGCTGATTATGACGAGGAAACACTGCTGTTATATGCAGCGGCTGCTGAACAACGTCTTGACCATCCCATCGCGCAGGCTATAACGGCCAAGGCAACGCAGTTACAACTGGAACTGCCTGCGGTATCGCACAGCAAGTATGACCTTGGGCTAGGCGTCGCGGTAACCATCGACGGGCACCAGGTTTTTGTGGGCAGCCAGCGATTTATTCTTCAACAAACCAATTCGCTAACCCTGCCGGAGGCTATCCAGGCGGCTATGCAAAAGGCGGCGGGGCACAGCTTTGTGCTGATTGCCATTGATAATAAAATCCAGGGGGTGCTGGAGTTATATCCACATTTGCGGCCCGAAATCCCAACCCTGATCAAGTCATTAAAACGGCGTGGATTTGAACAACTGTCGATCGTTTCCGGTGACCAGAAAGCCCCGACTCAACGCCTGGCGGACACATTGCAAATGGATAAGGTCTATGCCGAAGTGCAGCCGCATGAAAAAGCGGACATTATCAGGCAGTTACAGGCTAAAGGCCGACACGTTTGTTTTATTGGTGACGGCATAAATGATGCCATCGCGTTGAAACAGGCCAATGTTTCGATCTGCCTTCAGGGCGCCTCACCCATTGCCAACGAAATGGCGCAAATTATCATGACCAACGACAGTCTGGCAGCGCTTGATGATTTGTTTTCCATGGCCACGAGTTTGCATGATAAGCTCGGTGACAGTCTCAAGTTCTGGGTGAGCTTTGCCGCGGCCAATGCACTGGCTATACCTTTACTGGGTTTCGGGCCGTTTCAATCCAGTTTGTTTTATACGGTCGCCTATGCTGGAGGCATGTTGCGGGTTTCCGAGCAAAAATCCGTTCTGCGTCTGAAAGATAAAGCCGATTCTATAGAGCACTAGTTTGCAAAACAGTGAAATCCACCACCCAGTGTGGAATGGCTCCGGGCGGATGAAGAAGGGGCTTTTAACAGTTTTACCGTGCCGTTAGACAGGTCTTCATCCAGTTCTTCCTGACAGCTTTGTTTTATCTTGTGCCCGCGCTGATCGACAAAAACAAACTGATTGTTATCGGCTGACTTCCATTTCAGTTTGGCGCGCTTGGGTTTTTGATATTTGTCGAGGGTGATTTCAACCCAGGTTCCCATTTCCATATCCTGTGCGGCGATGGTGTTTTCCGTATTGGGCTTGACCATGGTACTGCGTATTTTTATATCACTCAGTTGCGAGGTCCGGTTGATGATCGTGGTGGAAAACTGGCTGATCGAATCGGAGGGTCTGGTGGCCTGGCTGTCAAAGATTGTAACCTGGGTGCTCTCATTGTTTTCCTTGAAGTCCTTGACCAGTTGTTTACGCACCCGATGGCGATGTTCACTGGAGAAATTTACCGCATTCAAGCCTTTGTCGATCGCTTTGAGTAATTGGGTAAACGATTGTTTTTTATAACGTTTGTTGCTGGTATCCCGATTTTCGTCCAATGACCAGGCCAGCATGCGGGCGATTTCAATAGCCTGGTTAAATTCGTTGGAATCGTGACCGATCTTACGAGCCAGCTGTAGCAGTAATAATTGCCAGTCATCATAAAAAAATGCCAGGGTTTCACTGCTGACAACAAGAGAACGGGTCATATCATTAACCTGTTCCAATAAGTTTTTTTTTAGCGCTTCGTCGGCAATTTCCTTAAGCTGTTTGATATGCTCAATTTGAGCGCTTTTAAAATCTTCATACTGTAAGATAAAAGGCAGAAAGTCGCTCAATACCGGCTTGTCTATTTCGAGCAAGTCATCGAGTATGGATTCAAGTGTTGCCAGGCTTTCCTGCTGATGTTGATAGCGTATTTCAAAGTCGATAATGGACTGAATGAAATCATTAACCGGGTGAGAGCTGGAGCGGAAAAAAAACGGGTCCTTCAAAACCATTTCTAGCAGTGGGTAGGACAGCCGTGATAACTGTAATTTAAGAGGCTTGCTGAGCAGAGGGTTGTCCAGCAGGCGCGTGTAGAATTGCGTGAATTTGAGTATCTCGGCACACTGATTGCCTACCATCAGTCCATCGATATTTTGCAAAAATGATTCAAATTCACGGGCGTATTCCAACGTACCGGATAAAGTGGCCTCACGCAGTGAAAACAAATGTTGCTTGGCCTGCTCGCGTGCCTGATCTTTTTTAGTAACCAGTTTTTTACGGTTTTTAAGCTGGCAGTTTACAAATAACAGTAACGCCTGTTCCTGTGCCTCTTCTTCCTCGGATAACTCATCTTTCTGACAGCCTGGGCTATCTGTTTCAACCGGTTCATTGAACAGCTTTGGATCGGTGAGCTCCGGCAGGATATCCAGGTAATATAATCCCAGGTCAATCTGAATATAAAAATCATGCAGCTGGTTTTCCAGTACCCAATCCAACAGTTCGAATAACTGGCAGGTTTTGTTTGTGGTCAGGTTAAGGGCTTCGATACTGGCGACAAAGGCGTTGCACAAACTCACCGGAGATAAGGGATTGTCATCCTGAGCGTCGTCGGTGCGATGCACCAGTGTTTTCAAGCGTTTTGCATGCGTCAATAACTGACGGTCAAAGCGTCTTTCGTATTTATCGGTAATGTTCTCGATATGTTGCTGCAGTTTGGAGGAATTATGCCCGGCCAGCCCGAACGATAACCAGTCGCTGGAGCGACTGCTGTGTAAGCGGGTGCGACGAATGGATTTAAACTCCGAAAAGCGTTTTTCAATCTGAAACTGAAAAGCATGTCGAACGGTGCGTTCGCGGTTAAGCAACTTCTGTTGAATGGCCTGATAAACGTCCAGCTCGGCATGCATCGGATCAGGTAGTTCCATGTGCATCAGATTAACCAGCAGGCCTTCCAGATAATTGACGCAGAAATTACTGATCTGCTGATATTGCGCAGAAGGGCTGCCTTTTTCAAAGACAGGGTATTGGTCGTTTGTCGAAGCCATGAGGTTTATAACTATTTAATCCCCTGTGTATAGTTTAGAATTCTTCTCGTTGCCTGATTTGCTGGCTGTTTTCAATTTACCAGCATTTGAAGTATTGATTATAGGAAATTATTTGCATTTCAAACGATTGAATCGAAGTATTACTAATATGCCGAAATTTATTACAAATATTCTGCTCATAGGATGCCTGACTGGCATGTTACCAGGGTATGCGTCGGATTCGGTGTTGACCTTCAAGTTTGATGAGGCTGAAACCCAGGTAAAAAAGATTGAAAAAGCCTTTCAGTCAGCAAAGACCACACAGGAAGTGTCATTACTCAATGAATTTCAGGAAAACCTTCAAGCCTCCAAAAAAACAGCGAATGAATGTATCGAAAGCATGGAAGAGGCGATACAGAAAAACGCCAACAACCTCGAACTGCTGGGACCCCAATCGGATCTCGAAGAAACAACTGTTATTCAAAAACGTAAAAGCCTGAATGACACCATGCTCAAGGATGCTCAGCAATTGGCCAGTTGCAGACTGATGCTGCTCCGGGTGAATGATTTACAAAATACGATCAATGATCAACGGCAAAGAATACTGGCCGGTAAATTACTCGCGCAGAGTAACAATTTGTTTGCCAATGTGTCCGACAACCTGGTCAACAGTGTGGACCTCTTCGATGTTCTGCTGACATTTGTACAGACCAAGTCGCTTTATTCCTTCATGGCAGGGCATTTAACGATAGTCATTGTCATGATTTTTATCGCCCTGGGATTGAGCTGGGTGATCAAGCGCTGGCTTAAAGTCAATTTAAAAAGACACCTGGAGGATCATCAAACCGGGTATCTCAGTCAGTTCCAGCTGGCCTTTTTAACCTGTCTTAATCGTTTTCTCGTGATCCTGATGTTGAGTGCATTTTT
>JANTFY010000218.1 GCA_024763185.1 Gammaproteobacteria bacterium
GTGGGCTGCCAGGGCTGGCATAGGAGCCTTCGTGGCTGAGTTTGTCAATCAGGGTGCCGGAAAAGGGGGCAGGGATACGGCAGTCCGCCACCGATTTTTTGGCCGATTCAATCACAGCCTGTTGTTCTTCGAGGCTTGCCCGGTCCGCTTCCAGCTGGGTCTGGCGCTGATCGACTTCTTCGCGTGAAATACTGCGTGAGCTTAACAGGCTTTCGGCGCGTTGCAGTTGCTGTTCGGTCAGCTGTTTTGTTGACTGCAGTCGTTTGAGCCCGGCTTTGGCCCGGTTAAGATTGATTTCGGCACGGGTACAATCCAGTTTAACCATGAGTTGCCCCTGGGTTACCGTGTCACCGACCTGGGCTGTAAAAGACACGATACGTCCGGGGCTTTCTGCGGCAACATCTGCGACCTGTAAATTAATAACGTTTGCCGGAAACTGAAACAAACGGTTTTGCGCGACTTGTGCAAAGGGTTTAACTGCGACCGTCTGTTCGTTTTGAGCATAACCACTGCCGCTAAAAACGATTACACTCGTACATACGGCCTGGAACCAGGTTTTTATGATCCGTTTTTTCATGGGGACATTCACACGGCGTTATGCAAAGCTTAAGTATGGAATCAAGATTAGCTAGAGTAACAAAGATCAGTTTTGTCTTGCTACTGATTTTATTTTCAAAGGTCGTGCCTGCCACCGACTTTCCTCGCATCAGCGTCGAGTTAAACGGTAAGGTTTATGTTCTGGAGGTTGCCGATAACGACTTGCGCCGACGTCAGGGGCTGATGTATCGAACCACATTGGAAAAAGATCATGGCATGCTGTTTGTTTATAAGCGTACGGGACGGCATGGAATCTGGATGAAAAACACACTGCTGCCCTTGACCGTTCTGTGGCTGGATGAACAGGCGCAGATTGTCGATAAAAAACTGTTGAAGCCCTGTAAATCCTGGCCGTGCCCGGTATACGGGGCTGACAACAGATCACGCTATATCGTTGAATTGCATGCACACGCTTACCCGCATTTCAAATACGGCGAACAACTTTCTGAACTGGTAGATTGGTCCAGTCATGTGCAAAAAATGGAATCAGGCGGGAGCTGATTCGGTTTTGAACTTGAGCCAGAGAATGGATAGCAGGCAGATCAGTAAAAATGGAATAACGCTGATATTGACCATACGCCAGCCCAAATGATATTGCAGCACGCCGGCTCCCAGTGAAGCGGCAGTGACCGAGGTGAAAACCAGGAAATCGTTTATGGCCTGGGTTTTGGCTTTTTCGGCCTCGTTATAGGTTTTTGTCAACAGGCTGGTGCCACCAATGAACATGAAATTCCAGCCCAGTCCGAGCATAAACAGGGCGTACCAGAAGTGCGTGATGCTGGTACCCAGTAAATTGACGGCAATACAGGCCAGCATAAACACAGCACCCATAAAGATGATGGGCGCCACACCAAAACGTTTGATCAGGTGTCCGGTAAAAAAAGAAGGGGCAAACATACCTAATACATGCCATTGAATGACAAAAGCCACGTCACCAAAATTGTGATGTTCTTTTTGCATGGCCAGCGGAGTGGCTGTCATTAACAGGGCCATCATGCTGTAACCGATGAGACCGGCAAGCAGAGCTACAATAAAAATTGGCTGAGAGATAATTTTCCTGATCGGCCTGGCATAATCTTTTATGCTCTGGTTGATGGGTTTGGGCAGATCAATCGTAACTATATTGAACAGGTTCAGGCTGTACAGAATAAATACAGCGATAAAACTGCCCAAGTAGCTGATGTCGAGCATTTCCTTGCTGGCATTCGCCAGGTTGGGACCAATCACGGCCGCGAGTACGCCGCCAGCGAGCACGTAAGCGATGGCATTTTGACTTTGGTCGGGCGGGGCCACCTCGGTGGCCGCAAAGCGGAAATAGTTGCCGAACCCGGTATAGATGCCAAACAGGACGGAAGCGAAGCAAAAAATACTAAAAGACTGAAAGACCACGGCATAAATGGCCAGTAACGCGCCGCATAATCCGATTACTGAACTAAACACAAATCCAGCGCGCCGGCCAAAACGATTCATCAGGAAAGAGGCCGGTATGCTGGTCATCATGGCGGAAAAGAACTGGATGGCGAGCGGCAGTGTGGCCAGGGATTTATCATCGGTCAGGCTGTAACCCAAAATGGCTGAAGCGGTCAGCAACAGGGTGTTAACCGACATCATCAGGGCCTGTGCCAGGGCCAGCTGCAGAATGTTTTTATTGATGCTGATGGATGTCATTCCGCGTTGAAATTTTTCAAGCGGTGCCAGGCGGCAAGCACATTGTTGTCGACTTCGGCTCGTTTTTTTCGCTTCAGTGCTTCGGGTATCTGCTTGGGATGTATGACCCGCTCGGGATGCCCCTTGGGGAACTGGGCATGGTGATCGAAAAACAGATAACCGTTGATGTCGATGCCTGGCACACAGCTGGAAATTGCTTTTACCTGGTAATCCAGTTCGAATAAGGGGTTTTTAAAGGTATAACTTTTTTGCCCAAGCATCTGAGTCCACTCGTCGATATGATCGGCACAGAAGATTTTCCCCGGATACTGCTTGTAGACCAGCAGGCTGATACCCTCTTCGCGCAAAACCAGCCGGTCGATGTTGAAGTAATCATCCAGCCCATCCGGACATTGGATGTTGGATAGCTGGTCCTGGCCCAGGTGGTTGAGACAGTAACGGGTTTTTATCCCATGCCAGGCTTGATAAATACGCCCGCGGTTGAAATAGAACAACAGTAGCAGCAGTCCAACCAACAAGACCAGTATAAAAACAGCTTGATTGGCTATTTGAGGGATTACTTGAGAAAGTTTATCCATAAATATGAAAAAAAATGAAAATTACCGGGTTTTAAATTACTCTATGGGTTAGCCAGATCTTCCTTAAGATTAAATTCTACCGCATTCAAAAACAGTTTACCCAGGAATCGCTATGTCAACCAAACAGGCCTCTCAAACCAGCATGGAACAGCTGTCAGCGGTGGCGCTGGAATCCATTGCCGACAACGAATTCGACCTGGAGGATGCACAGTATTACCTGAACCGTGAATTCTCCTGGCTGGAATTCAATCGCAGGGTGTTGACGGAAGCGGAAAATGAACGCAACCCTTTGCTGGAACGGGTCAAGTTCATCGCTATTGTCAGTTCCAATCTGGATGAGTTTTTCATGAAACGCATCGGAGGATTGAAGCAACAGGCCGGTGCCAATATTCAAAAGTTATCCATCGATGGCCGCACCCCTGAGCAACAGATCGAGGAGTCCTACCAGATCGTCAGTGAACTCGAAAACAGGATTCGGGAAATCTATCCGCAATTATTGAACCTGCTGGCCGAGCATCAGATTTTTATCTGTGAATATGAGGAGCTGTCTGTAGAAGAACAGGCCGAGGTCAGGGAGCATTACCTGCAGAATATTTTTCCACTGGTGACGCCACAGTCCGTTGATCCGGCACATCCTTTCCCGTTTATCTCCAATCTGTCGGTTAACCTGCTGGTAACACTGCGTTATCCGGAAGATGAGGAAAACCTGCTGGCCCGGGTCAAGGTACCATCCGGTAGCCCCGGCATTCCCCGATTTGTCAAACTTGGTGAAGCGCACAAATACGTCCTGTTGGAAGAGGTGATTGCCCATAACCTGGATCTGTTGTTCCCTAAAATGAAAGTGATGGCCTGTGAACGGTTTCGCGTGGTTCGCAATATCAATGTGGGTACGTCACGGGAAAAAGCTGATGACCTGCTGGAATCTATTGCCTCCGAGGTGCGTAATCGCAAGTTTGCCACCGTGGTGCGTTTAACCGTCAATGAGGAAATGGATGCCATACACCGCGGCATGCTGGCCGCTGAAATAGGGCTGAAGGATGAGCAGGACACTTTTTCCGGATCCGGCATGTTGGCGATGCGCGACCTGTGGGAGCTGGTCGCCATCAATAACCCCGAGCTGCACGATGAACCGCATCGTCCCATCGATCATGTCAAACTGCGCGCTGCGCAAAATGTCTTCTATGCCATTCGTGATGCCGGTTCACTGTTTTTGCATCACCCCTACGAGTCATTTGCGACCAGTGTGACCCGTTTTCTCAAGGAAGCCAGCCAGGACCCCAAGGTGCATGCGATTAAGATGACGCTATACCGTACCTCGCAGGACAGCAAGATCATCGATTACCTGATTTCTGCCGCACAAAATGGAAAACAGGTCGCGGTGGTGTTGGAGTTACAGGCGCGCTTTGATGAAGCCGCCAATATCCGTTGGGCAAGCCGCCTGGAAGAAGTGGGTATCCATGTCACCTACGGTGTAGTAGGCCTGAAAACCCATTGCAAGATCAT
>JANTFY010000219.1 GCA_024763185.1 Gammaproteobacteria bacterium
TTGCAAAATGGAACCACCACGGCGCTGGTGTATGCGACGATTCACCCGCAGTCGGTCGATGCTATTTTCCAGGCAGCCAGTGAATACAAGCTGCGCCTGGCATCGGGTAAGGTCATGATGGACCGGCATGCACCTGAGGATTTAACCGATGATGCGCAATCGAGTTATGACGATTCGGTGGCCCTGATTAAAAAATGGCATCATCATGGGCGCCTGCATTACGTGGTGACCCCACGCTTCGCGGCGACCTCGAGCGAGGCCCAATTGCATGTCGCCCAGCAGCTGGTCAATGAACATCCGGACGTTTACCTGCAGTCCCACGTCGCTGAAAACCCCGCTGAAGTGAAATGGATCAGCGAACTGTTCCCATGGAGCCGCAGTTACCTTGATGTGTATGATCATTTCGGCCTGCTCGGAGATCGTTCGGTGTATGCACACTGCATCTACCTGGATGAGGACGATCGGAACTGCATGGCGAAATCGGGCACCGCTGTGGCGTTCTGCCCGACCTCGAATCTGTTTCTTGGTAGCGGGCTTTTTGACATGCAATCGACCCTGGACCATGGGCTTGGCATCACCATCGGTACCGACGTGGGCGGGGGTACCAGTTTCAGCCAGTTACGTACCCTGCACGAAGCTTACAAGGTATGCCAGATGGGCGGGTTCAATCTGTCGCCTTTTCAATCCTTTTACATGCTGACCCTGGGTGCGGCGAAGGCGTTGTATATGGATAACTGGATTGGTAATTTTAGCAGCGGTAAGGAAGCGGATTTTGTCGTGCTCGATCTCGCCGCTACCGAATTGATGCAAAGACGCCAGGCTTGTGCCGAATCGCTCGAGGATCAGTTATTTGCGCTGATCATCCTCGGCGATGACCGAAATATTTATGCCACCCATGTCATGGGTAAGCGGGTTTATCAGAGGAGCAGTTAAGTGGCCTATTTGCTAGTTGAAAATGCGGATGTCCTGGTGACCATGGATGCTCAGCGACGTGAGATCGAGGGTGGTGCGATCCTGGTGGAAGGTAATCGTATTGTCCATGTCGGAGATGCTTCATCGATGCAGGATTATCTGCGCCAGCAGGACATAAGCATGGATCAAACCATCGATGCATCCGGCTGCGTGATCACCCCCGGCCTGATCAATTGCCATCACCATCTTTACCAGACCCTGACCCGCAGCCTGGCTACCGGCGCCGGTTTATCCCTGTTCGACTGGCTGAAAACCCTGTACCCGATCTGGGGGCAAATGAATCCAGAAGCGGTGTATACCAGCGCCAAGCTTGGATTGGCAGAATTGATGCTATCCGGCGCGACGACGGTGGCTGATCATTTATACCTGTTTCCCAATGGCGCAACTCTGGACGATACTATTGCCGCTGCGCGCGAGCTCGGGGTGCGGTTTCATCCGACCCGCGGCAGCATGAGCCTGGGACAAAGCCAGGGCGGCCTGCCGCCGGATCATGTCTGTGACAGCGAGGATGTCATTATCGAGGATTCAATTCGGGTTATTGAGCGGTTTCATGATCATGACGAGTTTTCCATGTGCCGGATCGGCCTCGCGCCCTGTTCGCCGTTTTCGGTAACCGCCGACATCATGCGCCACAGTGCCGAGTTGGCGCGTAGTTATTCGGCGGTCAACCTGCATACCCACCTGGCGGAAACCCTGGATGAGAACCGTTTTTGTAAGGAAAAATTTGGCATGCGCCCGATCGAGTACATGGATAGCCTGGGCTGGCTTGGAGATGACGTCTGGTTTGCCCATATGGTGCATCCGAATGATGATGAGATCCAGCAACTGGCACATACCTGCAGTGGGGTTTGTCATTGCCCGAGCAGCAACATGATCCTGGCCTCGGGCATCGCGCCGGTACGGCAGATGGTCGATGCCGGGGTCAGGGTCGGCCTGGGCGTGGATGGCTCGGCCAGTAACGATGGCAACCACATGCTGGGCGAGGCACGCCAGGCTATGTTGTTACAACGGGTTGGCTGGCCGGGATTCGAATCCCACGCCGATCGCTATTCCGCGCGCGAGGCGCTGGAGTTGGCAACACTGGGTGGTGCCAGAGTGCTGCAGCGTAGTGATATCGGATCTCTCGAGATGGGTAAGGCGGCCGATTTTGTCGCTTTCCGTGTCGACCAGCTTTATCATGCCGGGGCAGGCAGTGACAAGGTGGCGGCGTTGATGACCTGTTCACCGGCCCCGGCCTGGTTATCCGTGATCAATGGACAGATTGTTGTTGAGCAGGGAGAATTGTTAAATATTGATCTGCCGAACCTGGTGCTTCGGCATAACCGGCTTGCACAGCAGTTATTGATTGATGCAGGCCATGTTTGAGAAAACCATGAAAAATAACGATAAGCCACTACCCGAGTTTGTTGAACGGGGCATCGACCTGGGACATCCCTCGTTAGGTACCAAAATCATTGAATGTAGCGATGATTTCTTTGCCGATCGCAATCGACTGTTTAACCCTGAGCCCGCGATTTATATTCCGGACAAGTACGATGACCATGGCAAATGGATGGATGGCTGGGAATCGCGCCGTCGGCGTAATGGTGGACATGATTACATGATCATCAAGCTGGGCCGGCCGGGTATTTTATTTGGCGTTAATATCGATACCTCGCATTTCACCGGTAATTATCCGATGGCAGCATCGCTGGAAGGTACCTACTGCGATACCCAGATCGATGAAAACTCTGAATGGGTGCCATTGGTCGCTCAGACCGAGTTACAGGGTGACTGTGAACACTACCGGGAAGTCGACAGCCTCAGGGTGTGGACCCATATCCGTTTCAATATCTTTCCCGATGGTGGTGTGGCGCGTTTACGCTTATACGGACGTGTGTATTGCGATTGGGAGAACGAAAACCCGGATGCCCTGCATGACTTTGCCAACAGTCTTAACGGTGGCCGGGTCATCGGCTGGAATGATGCGCATTTCGGCCATCCGAATAATCTGTTGAATGATGGTGACGGGCGAAACATGGGGGATGCCTGGGAGACCCGGCGGCGACGCGAACCCGGCTATGACTGGTGCGTGATCGAACTGGGCCAACGCTGCCTGATCAGGGAAGTCGTGGTCGATACTGCGTTTTTCAAGGGTAATTATCCGCATCAGTTTTCCCTGCAAGCAGCCGAGGTTAAGCACGATACGCGTAAGTCATTGATTACCCGGAGTATCTACTGGCCGGAATTATTCTCCCTGCAGGAACTGCAAATGGATTGCAAGAATCACTTCAAGGTTGAGAGTGACGAGATAGGGCCGGTGAACTATATCCGTTTCAATATCTTCCCCGACGGTGGTGTCAGTCGTTTACGTGTGTTGGGGAAACTGGCATGAACTCACTGCCGGTAAAACCCCTGACGGCTGAAGCTTTTTTCGAATTCGGTGATGTCATCGAGATGGACCAGCGTGCCTCGCAACCCATGAATCGGGGCATGGCCGAGCGTTTTCCCTCGCTGGCCAAGGTCGAAACCTATGGCGACAAGGCCAGGGCAGTGATCAGCCTGGTGCATAGCCGTCGTTATAGTATGCCGCACAGCATTGAGCTGATCGAACGACATCCACTGGGTAGTCAGGCTTTTATTCCTCTGGATGATACGCCGTTTATTGTGATTGTCGGCCCTATTGGTGATGAAGTCGATGTATCGCAGTTACGTGCGTTTAAAACCAATGGCAGTCAGGGCATTAACTACCGTGCCGGCATCTGGCATGCCCCGTTGTTTACCCCGTTCGATAATATGAATTTTGTCTGTGTCGATCGTGATGGAGAGGGTAGTAATTGCGAGGAGTGGCTGATCGCTGAAGACGAGCGACCACAAATAAATTTTTAGACAGGGCTTTTTAAGAAGGATATTTTTGCTCAAGCACTAAATCGGTTAAGCCTCAAACAGCACTATAATGCAGCTCAATCGTATTCGAAATCACTACAAGCTATCACCCTTTTTATTTTTTAGGTGTGCAAATACGTCGATAATCCATAAGCACAGAGCCAGCGTCGCAACGAATGTGATAATCGGGAACACATAGGCATGAAGCCGTGACAGGCTATCCATGTCGCTGAAATACCAGGACGGTATGAGTATGATTAGAATGACGAGTAAACGAAGCAGCATGATTAATTCCGTGACATTCCTGTTGTTATATTCTAGCTTCGATGTTTGCCACTGTCATTGTGGATATTAATGTGCGGGTTTTAGAAAGTTTAAATGAACGTCCATGAGCAGACTTAATAAGCTGAGCCCGCAGCAGATCAGTCAGTGTTTAACGGCCTCATCCGGGCGCACTTATGATATTCCA
>JANTFY010000220.1 GCA_024763185.1 Gammaproteobacteria bacterium
CTTGCAGTTCCTGCTGCAGGCTGGCGCTATCCATCATCATCTCAATGACCGGTGGGCCACCGGTATTAAATTCGAGTTGCCTGGGGATAAAGGCTTCCAGCAGCATGGTGCCGCCCGGTTTGAGAGCTTCGACACATTGAGCATGCACATGTTGGCGAAGGTCGGGTGGCAGGTGGCAGAAAATCGACACAATCGAGTCCCATTGATTGGAGCCAAAGTCAAAGTGTTTCAAATCAGACTGGGTGGTGGTCATCGAGACTCCCCGTTCAAAAGCCAGTTTTTGTGCTTTGTTGAGGCCGACTGCAGACGCATCGACTGCAGTAACATCCATGCCTTGTTGCGCCAGCCAGACCGCGTTGCGCCCTTCACCTTCGGCAAGGCACAAAACCTTGCCCTTGAGGAGGTGATTCAGGTTGTCGACCAGAAAGTCGTTGGGCTCGGTGCCGTAAGCAAAATCATCGCTGCTGTAACGCAGATCCCACATGGTCGTTCCTGCTGAATTGGTGATGTCGAAAGATGTCAGAGCACATCTTGAGTAGATGGGTCACCGATGCTTATTGGTTATGAGAACCGTCACAAAAAGGTGCTTTCCCGGTCTTCTTGCAGCCGCAAAGGTACAGGGTGTCGGACTTTTCAGCTTCAAATGCCACCGGCTCGAGGTTTGTGCCCTGGTGTGAACCGTCGCAATAGGGCTGGTTTTTACTTCTACCACAGGCACACCAGTAATAGGTTTTGCCCTGTTCTACTTCGACGGCGTAGGGTGCGTTTTGAGGATTGATGGCTTCAGACATGGTGTTCTCCTGTATATAAGGTATTAATGTTTTATCTTTAAGAAAGTCATGGCAGATTGTGATGGTCGGTCGAGAAACCATCACAAGTTGTCAGATTATTTACTCAGCTAGCCCTGGTCAACACGGTATTTGGCTTTCTGTTTGCAATTTCATCAGCCAGTGCATCCCACAACAATCTGCGCGATTGAATAGCTGCTTCAGCCGCTTTTTCCAGTTTGGCCAGGGCTTCGTCATTTCCATCGGTAAAAGTGTTGAGCATGTGAAGCGCTGCCGGACCGTGTTCTTCGCTATCCAGCTCTATATGGCGTTGCAGATAAAAAATAAAAACCGGGGCCTGCTCCTGCTTCAAACGCCAATGGTCGAGCAGGCTTTGAAACATGCGCGGTATTATGTCTTCCCTGCCGAAATAAAAATTACCCAAAACCTCCACCAGTTCACCGTTTTGGGCCGTCTCTAAAGTCTGCCCAACAAATTGCTGAATGGCCGGGTGAATACCGCCACGTTCCAGGACGTCAGCCGGGTTTTCGCCTGAAACCAGTGCAGCGACAAACTGATTGATTTTCGAGCTGTCCGCTCCTATTTCCTGCATGGCTTCCAGATACAGTTCGTAATGGCTCAGGTAACGGCCATCCGGCGTCTCATCGCTTTCCTCGCCTAACACGATATCATTGATCAGTCGTGCCGATTGCGCATAGGGCGATGGAACCCATGGCGTCTTGACGACCGTCAGTTCCTGCTGAAGTCGTTTGACCAGCGACATGAAATCCCAAACGGCAAAGACATGCCATGACATGAATAGTTGCAGGTCTTCGATGCTTTTCAGGAGATCGAAAACACGATGATGTTGCAGGGCTTGTTGCTGCTGCTTGAGTCTTTCAAATGTCAGTTGTGTAGGCATGGCGTTACTCTGCTGAAAATCCTAAATGCATTATTAGAGAAGAATAATTTAATAAAACACAATTTTTTCCATTCGAATTCTGGGTTTTTATTCATGACTTCGGTGGCGGTCAAACAAATCCGGCGAATCAAGACATGATTTGAGGCCAGGTTAATCCATGATTGCCTGAAGTTGATTCGTGCTGTTAATATCAACCGGCCGCAAATATAAAAATATCAAGGTGGTCTCATGCGTAGGCGTTCCTCGACCGGGGTTTTGAAACCAAAAGGAAGGGCAACAGTTTGGCAACGGCTGTCAAAAGGTAAAAAGTTAATTGTCGTTGTATTTCTGGTATGGCTGATTCAAGCCCTGCCTAAATGGTATGTGGCCCTCACTGCGGATGGACTACTCTCAGCCAGGATTATGAAAGTTTTCATTACTCCCCAGTCGGAATCTCGCAACGACAAGGATCAAGCGCAGTGAGAATGTCTTATGGGCAGGGTTATGGGGTAACCAATTGACAGCCGGCGATTAGCTCCTGACGGGACTTGGAAGTCTTTTCATTTGATGAGTTTGACCTTGGCGGCCTGATCACTTTTAGCCCGGTATTCTTCCCAGTTTTTTTCGTAATCGAGGCCAAGTCTGTGCAGCATATCCCAATCAAAAAGTCCTGAATTGTGCCCGTCATCAAAAAATATCTTGATGGCGTATTGACCGATTGGGGTAATTTTTTTGATATTGACCTGTTCTTTTCCAGTGACCAGTTTGCTGACTTCACCAGTATGTGCGCGCACTTCGGCAGAGGGTGAAAAAACACGCAGGTATTCACAGGGCAGTTTGAAGTTGTCACCGTTATTGAAGCGGATTTCCAGTAAGCGGGAAGCCTGGTGCAACACGATATTGGTTGGATGATTCTGGGCCATTTTAATTTGGAACCTGTTGGGTAAATATGAAATCTTGGGGCAAAAAGGCAAAGTTCAAGCCTGCGTCCTGGAATGCCAGTGCCTTGAAACAACCCCCCTTGGAAAAGTAAGGGTGATATGTGTTGCCTTCATGCCGAAAAAAGTACGTTTTCTCGATAATGATCTTGGTCACATGTCTAATACTTAGAGAAGGAGCGATTTTTTCAGTATTAGAGGTTGATGAGCTACCAGTCGAAAAATTAAAAATTCTCCAGGATAACTTTAAGAACTATAAATCATGCCTGGTTTGTGGCAGGCCATGAAAATTATGCCTAAACTTCATTCAACCAATCACAATTCCGGAACAAGCTCGATGAATACCATAACCTATCCCAGTGAATGGGAAGCGATAAAAAACCTGGCAGAGAAATCGGATTATAAAGCCATAATGGATTATGCAGACTATAAGGAAGAGGATCCGGCTCGAATAGATCCTGATGCAGATCCAACCCTGACTCACGAGTTTGAAGTGCAGAGTTTTGCAATAAGCGCTTTGGCCAAATTTCCCTCTGATGAAATCACACGGTTTCTGATAAAGAAGTTTGACGAGTATCAAGATGATTATCAAAAAAGTGATGTTATAAGGGCTATCTCCCAGCATGGAACTGAAACGGCGAAAACCTTTTTACTGAAGTTACTAAAAAAAGATGACAATTCAATTTTTACTGAAGCTGTTATTGATGGCGTTGACAACGCCGAAATAACGGTAACTAGGGAGCTGCTGAATTTACTTTTGGAATCGGTATCTAAAAACGAAGAGATTCAGGAGTTTACCGGTAGTGTTTTCGAAATTGCAGCACGATCTGATAAAAAGTTGTCGGCAGAACTTTTTGATAACGCTTTTAAGGATTTGTCCACGGTGGGCGTATTATCTGTAGATCAAAGCAGTCTGCTTGAGCACCTGGTGGAAGCCGCTATGGATATCGACTACAGGATAGATTTATCCATATTACAGCAGCTGGTCGAGAACGATGGAAATGATAGTAATGCCGGTCTGGTTGCCAGGCTGGTTTATTCATATCCGGGTAGTAAAACCAGGGACGAGTTTTTGTCGCGCCTGCAACAGGATTATGCTGAATCTGACTATGTTTTATCAGAAATTGGAATGGGGCTTGAGTGATTTCTCAAGTCGTATGACTATTTATGCCTGGCTATAATTCCACCGACATCAAGCGCCACAGGCCTGACTGCAGGGAATAATAATTTGAGGACGACAAAACTCCCGGGCTTTTTTCTGTTATTGATGTCACTCTTTAACCTGTCAGCCTGTAGTGACAAGGCGCCTAAAGATAAACTGCTGCACTTGCCACACTCGACTTTCCACGTAAAAGTCATCGATCAGGATGGCCAGCCGGTCAGCGGGGTTGAGGCCACAATGATGCACGGAGGTAATTACTATTTCGGCAGCAATATCGGCATGGGTGAATATGTTTCCGACGGTAACGGCATGCTTTTCATTGAAATCGATGATCGCCAGATTACCCTGAAACAGATCCACAAACCTGGCTACCGCTTCAACTGGGGTAAAACGCAGTTTGTTTTCAGGGAAGGACGTTCTTACCCGGTGCCGGCGCAAGGTGATTTGTGGCCTGTGGATATGAAACAGTTCAATGCCAGGCATCCCTTCATCATCCAGGCCTGGCGTATTGACCC
>JANTFY010000221.1 GCA_024763185.1 Gammaproteobacteria bacterium
CCCTTTAACGATGCGGCAATATACCAACCCAGGGCTATGGGCATGTTTTTTTCAACCCCTTGACCATTGGCATAAAGGTCACCGAGTGCAAAAAGAGCGTCAGTTGATCCTGTAGAGGCAGCTTTAAGCCACCAGTACAGGGCCTGTTCATCACTAATGGCTAACCCATAGCCATTATGGTACATCCAGCCAATATTGTATTGCGCCCTGTTATCACCGTGCTCAGCCAAGGGTTGCCAGATGCAGTAGGCAATCGCATAATTTCCCAGTTGCATCGCCTTGCTGGCCTGTTGGTGCCTGGAAGCCGGGTCATGATCTCGTTGACTCAGGTATTGAGCCTGTAACTCAGGGGAGACAAGAAGCAGGCCGGTAATAAAAAGTGTTATCGCTTGTTTTAACATCAGACTACTCAAACAGTTGCTAAAATTACATTTAAACATAAATTTGAATTATTTCTCTTAAGCATTTGAATTTCTTATATTTATGCTAGTATGAAGAGAGGGAATTTTATATTTATAATAAATTGTGCCCTCATTATGGCGGTATAGACTTTTTTTTAATACTGTTGTCATACATTTAGAACCGGCGAAATTTAAATTTTGTGTGTTGCCCAGTCTAAAATAATTTGTGTAAGTTATTGAAATAGGTGGATTTTTCAGTGCCCATTGAAAGGATTAATCGTTACAAAAAAACTGCCGAGTTAGGCTTTTGTGACGAACAGACAGAACAAAACTATCTGCAGGTACAGTCGGCACGGGGTCGTAGCACCAGTATTTATTCACTGAGCAGCCTGTTTGTGCTGAACCTGGTGTTTGCTTTCCTCGAGTACTGGATACTCGGTTTAAATTCCATGGTGCCGATGATTGCCTACCTGGTATTGGCCGTTATTTCTCTGGCAGGCGTTTTTTACAGCGTTGTCAGCAATTCCTCTGCATACCTGTTATTAAGGTCCCTGGTACCGGGTATTTTGACCCTGCTAGTATTGCTTTTGGCGGTATTTCTACAGCAATACCGAATCTATCACGTTGTTGAGTTCTCCCTTCTGGTTATCTGGCTGGGTAGTTTGAATATACTCAGTTTTCGCCTGTCGATAATAGTCACCCTGGTCTCCATGCTGGTTTTTACCACGCTGTCTTATTTATCCGGGGCCACCAATCTCAAACTGACCGGTTTATTATCGTTGCAGGTGGCGGCTTTCTCTATCGCTCTTTACCTGTCCTACATTCTGGAAAGATACCGGCGCATGATGTTTTTAACCGACATGGCCTTGAAGGATGTTTACAATCGACAGGAAAGCTGGGCCTTTACCCTGATCGACCTGGACATGGCATTAAGCGGTATTCGCGATTTCAAGGAAATTATCGCCCGTTTAATGGAATATATCGAAACGGTCATTCCGCACGATTCTTATGTTTATACAACTCTGGAAGGCAAGGGCCCCAAACCTGACCCCGATGTGGTTGATGGCACACTGTTTGAGCAGGAAGACAAAACCTACTGGTCTGACGATGTGATGACCCGTTTGGCGCAGACTCGCCAGGCCTATGCCAGCTCTCAATTTGAAATGGTCAAGGGCTTCCTGGGTCGCAAGAAACAGAATTTTCTTCATTTCCGCCTGGATATACCGGTCATGAACGACTCGGCCCTGGTGGGTGTTATCAGTTTGCGGCGCCACTCTGAACCGTTTGATGACCTGGACATGACGGCCAGTGTGAGTCTGGCCACACAAGCCATGATGATTTACAGGCGCACCCAGAAAGCCTCACAGATGTCAGAAAGCCTACTGCAGAAGACTACCGAAATAACCAGCAAAGCAATGCCGAGCCGCCAGTTGAAGCCAGAAGCGCAAACTGAAACCGGGACCCAGACAGAGACCCAGACGGTGACCCAGACTCAAACTCAAACTGAGACTGAACCTTCGGTCATTTCAATGAAGAAAACCGAGTCGTCCAATGACTTGATGGATACGTCGGCTGATCTCGATGTGACGGAAGACCAAACTCACTCAGACCCGTCCACCGAGACTTTTTCACAGCAAACGGATGCTGATGTTACGGTGGTGCCACAGGACGTGATGGAAAAAATTAAAAAAGAATCCGCATCGGCGAAAAAAACCATCACCCTGTTAAGCCGCGAGAATGCTGACCAGATAGCGGTAGACCGCTATCGCACCGCGGCGGTTGAAGGCGAGCCATTATCGGTGTTGCTGATTGAAGTGGATGGTTTATCCAGTATCCGCGAAAACGATGGCGACCAGGCGGCGTATAAGGTTTTTGCCGGTATTGTTAAAAACGTATTTTCCAAGACCGATAAAGAGCGCGACGTGCTGGGGCGCTATGGTCAGAACGGTCTCAGCGTTTTGCTGCCAAAAGTGGATATGAACGCGGCGGAAAAATTCGCCGAATCGCTGCGCCAACATACCGAGAACGCCCATTTTAAAACCCCTTACGGTGAGCGCAGTGTTACCCTGAGTATTGGCGTGGCTGCCATTACCGATGAAACGGGTAACTATGACTCGATGGTGAAACGGGCCGATATGGCCCTGTTTGTGGCCAAAAAGAACGGCCGGAATTGTGTCAAGGTGCGTCTCTGATGGCGGCTGACAGGATTAATCTGGGGGCGGTCACCGAGCTTGAACAGACTCAAATTCAGTGCGTCGAGCAGCAGGGAGAGCAATACGTCCTGATTCACCAGCAAGGTGAATTTTTCCTGTTGGATAACCATTGCCCGCACAAGGCAGCCGCATTGTGTGAGGGTGAGCTGTCAAACCACGAGATTCAGTGTCCCTGGCATAAGGCCAAATTCGATATACGAACCGGCCGTGGACTTTCCCCGCTGGCCGGCAAAGGTGTTAACAGTTGGCCCCTGACTGTCGAGGACGGTCAGCTTTTTGCGGATATGACAGCCGCCATTTAAACCGGTTGTATCCTGGCCGTACGCACCTGATAATAGCGATTCCTTCACTCCAGAACTGCCCCGACTGATGATTAGCCCTTCCCGGCAAGTTGAATTCACCCGAATTTTTCCTTTTATAAATCAAGCGACAGCTGATTTCGTCGATACCTTTTTTTCCCAGGCCCAGTATGTGGAGTTACCGGCCGGGGCGTCGATCTGTGAAGAGGGCCAGAATTGTTCCCATCTGGCGTTGGTGCTGGAAGGAACCGGGCGGGTTTATAAGTTATCACCTTCTGGCCGTGAGGTGACGCTGTATCGGATTAATCCCGGTGAAAGCTGTGTGCTGACGGCTTCCTGTATTATGAACCAGGACCGTTTTCCGGCAATGGCCCAGGCGGAGACGGATGTCAGGGGGATCGTCATTTCGCCTGGCAATGTGCGCAACTGGTTTTGCCGCGATGATGAATGGCAGCGTTTTATCTTCGGTCTGTTGTCGCATCGCCTGGGTGATATTATCTCGGTCGTTGAAGAGGTGGCATTCAAGCGTATCGATGTGCGCCTGGCTGAACTGTTTGTGCGCAGCCTGAATAAGGGACAGGCCACAGTCAACAAGACGCACGCGGAACTGGCGGCCGATGTAGGCTCTTCGCGCGAAGTGATCAGCCGCATATTACGCGACTTTAACCAGCGTAAACTGATTAATTCCGGGCGCGGCAGTATCCAAATCCTCGATGCTCAGGCTTTGGCTAAACTTTCCCGCCAGTAAATAAGCCAGCTCTTGGTGACATTGTCACTGACAGCAAGAAAAATATGGTTACACTGTAACTTTTTTACCTGAGCGGAGACTTTATTATGAAAAAGAATATAGGAACCATTGATCGTATCTTACGTGCTATTGTCGGCATTGCGGCTATCGTGGCATATTTCATGGGTATGTTGACCGGCACGATGGGCATTGTTGCCCTGGTTGTGGGTGTTGTTTTGATTGGTACGGCTGCCATAAGCTGGTGCCCGCCTTACGCATTGCTGGGCATCAATACCGGAAGCAAATCCGAATAGATGACTTAAGGCAGCACCCTCCGGGTGCTGCATAATTTCCCTCACCACAGCCTTGTTACATCGGTATTTTATTATCCGTTGAAATTGGTTAAGCTGGCTTTTTTTGTAACAGCTAAACAATGAAACAGACTGTCGACTGGCACAGTTACTGGGTAAGAGAAAGGCAGGGCTTTCACGAAGGCCAGGTCAATACCTATCTAAAACGCCATCTACGCCTCTTTGATTTAACCGCGGGCGATACGGTATTTATGCCATTATGCGGTAAGGCCGTGGATATTTTATGGCTGTCGCAACAGGGCTTTAACGTCATTGGCGTCGAAAT
>JANTFY010000222.1 GCA_024763185.1 Gammaproteobacteria bacterium
CAGCAGGATTAAACTCACGCTGATAGCCGCCTGCCACTTGAGACTGAGGAAAAAATGCTTCATCGTGGGCTACCGTGAAGCAAGCTCACTTTGCTTGCGTCAAATACCATATTTCTTGCTTTTACCGAAGATTGGTGAAATAAACGATTATTAATAAGCTTATTTATAGTCGAGGAAGGACTGTTTGGTACGATTAATAAGGTGTTAGCTTGTTGTGGTATCGATTTTGTGACGTGGATTAAACCTGAAACCGGGCTGGAATCGGGTTTTACACAGACGTGGCGCTGACCGTCACAATATTAACGCTGCCGAAAAAAGCCTCCGTCTCCGAGCTGCGAACCAGGGCGTTTTGCCAGTTTTCAACCTCTTTTCCTGATAAAACGCCGCGTTCCCGGGCGACTTCTGTCACCTGCTCGGTTTGCGTTAACAGCAGCCACAATGGCAGGTCGGTGGTGTGTAAAGCGACAGTTTCGACCCTGATATCACACAGTGATTGGGCAGAAAAAAGCCCGTACAGACGGCGACCCGAATAACCGTTGGCTAAATAGGATTCTGCGCGAAATTTTACCAGGCGGCGTTCTATTTCGTCAGCCCCGGTGTTTGTGGACAGACTTCCCCAGTCGGTATCGACCACCACCAGCCGGCCACCGGGTTTAGTCACCCTGGCGGCCTCGGCCAACGCGTTCTCGGCCTGTGCCAGATGCATAAACAAGCGTTCACTGCGTACCGCATCGAAATGATCATTGGCGAAAGGTAATTGGCTGGCACTGGCCACTTGGTGTTGCACTGTGTTATTGACCTGGTTGGCGTTGGCTAATGATTGCGCCTGCTCAATCATGGCAGGATCATGGTCGATACCTTCAACCCGGCCTTGGCTACCCACAAGCCTGGCCATGGCTACCGTATCCAGACCGGGCCCGCAGCCGATATCCAGTATGTGCTTGCTGTCCAAATCACCCATCAGTTCATAGCTTCTTTGTTTGACAGGGGCAAAAAGATCGCGTGCGGCGGTCAAATAATCACTATCGACATAACCAAACAGTTTTTCCATGCTAAAGTTACCGGCATTATGCTCAAACTAAATAATTACCTAAACTATAGTTGATATTATTCAATCCATGGACAGACGTGACGCATGACTCCGGCACAGCACTATCGGGAAATATTTCTCACCCACCTGGCCGATAGCGACGCGGCCCGGGAGAGCTGCTTTCACATTCGCTACCAGGTTTACTGCCAGGAATTCGGCTATGAAAAATTGCCCGTTGAGATGGGCGAGAGGGAAGTCGACGAATATGACGAACAGTCCAGGCACTGTTTGTTGATACATAAAGGTAACGACCAGCCGATTGGTTGCGCGCGCCTGGTGCTTGCAGACCCTCAGCAGCCTGAACAGCCCTTGCCGTTCTGGAAGCATTGCTCACATGCCGTCGATACCAGCAAATTCAATCCACAGTCTTTCAAACCGGGTGAGCTCGCAGAATTTTCACGCATTGCAATTATTGAACAGTTCCGGCGCAGGGAAAAAGCGCAAAGTAATGATCAACAACAGCCGCCAGCCAGGGTGATTGAGCGCCGACTCAGTGACTTTCCGGTGCTCCCGGTGTGTCTTTTTCTGGCACCACTTTCCATGCTGATCAAGTCCGATGCGATTTACGGTGTGGCGATGATGGAACGCAAACTGGTGAGACTGTTACGCCAATACGGCATCTTGTTCCAGTCGATTGGCAAAACGGTGGAATATCACGGCAAACGAGGCCCCTATGTGATCCATCGGGATGATGTGCTGCGCCATTTAACCCCCGAGGTTAAGGAGCTGTTTTTGGAAATACACCAGGGTCTATAGTGGGTTGTTCTATCCGCTGCAAGCAAATCAGCCGTAAAAATCCGGCAGTTCAGGATTCGAACATTTCCTTTAACACCTGGGTCAGGAATTCGTAGGTATAGGCGTTTTCTCCACAATGAATGAGATTGCTTTCAGCGGAACGAAAGGTCAGGTAGGGATGCACTTCGTCGCCGTTTGATTCAATACCGGTGGTATCATCGAGTATGCTGGCAATGCTGAAGGCTATATTCGCCGTGGTATTTTCCATCAGTTCACCATGCAGGCCGGCTTCTACCAGTTTGACCGCGACGGCCTGGGTAATTTCCTTAATCAGAGCGATCTGGTAGTCATCGAATTTTTCGGTATCTTGTACGAGCTTCATTATTGTTCCTGATGTTGTTCTGCGATAATTTAAAAGTCGATTACTATAACAAAATGAGCCTGATGTGCTACACGACGGATATCAATCAGATCGGATAAAACCATTTTTAACTGCAGTGTTTTATATGGCGACTGAACTGGTATGATGTCGACATCTCAAGCCGTTGTGTTCTACAAAACTATGACTTCACTGGTAATTGAAATTCCCGTCATTTCGGATCTTGCACTGGAGATTATGAAGCGCGCGATCGACGAGAATGAAAAAACACAGAAAATAAACGACGAGCAATCCGGACCCATTCCCCTGGCATCGGCCATGTCGGATTTCTTTCAGATAGCCTCGGCTGTAGAAAATGGCCAGCAGTTGGAGGACGATGAAGCCATCACCGAGCTGGCGGATTATGCCATTGATCTCGTCGACCGCCTGCAGTCCCAACTCTGGTATCTCGACATTCACGACCAGCGTGACGCCTTGTCCCGCTTGTTTGCCTCGCTTGCCGTGTGGTTTGCGCGCCAGCATGCCACGCTGAATAACCTGAACGGTGCTGCCGACAGCTTTGCGATACTGGTCAACGGTGAAAACGATGCCGCTACGCTGGCCAGCATGAGCCAAATGATGGATGAACTGCTACAGGCTGCCTCGGATGAAATTAAAATGGACCAGGATCGCAGTGATCAATTTCGTCCTTGGCGGGTGCTCAATCTCAATGCCGGTGTTGCCGCAACCCGATCCTTTGATACGCAATTGATGGAGAACACGTTTGAAAACATGGGTCGACGCCTGTCGTATGATATGCCGGGCTTTCTGGCGGACGGCAAAAGGCAGGCCAGCACGCAGCAGGTGCCTCAGGAGGTGGTCGATATATTGAACCGTTTTGCCGAAAAATGGCCCACACCCAAGCCACACTAAAGTCATGAAACTGATTCAAAAACACCTTCTCAAAGGGCGCCAGGAATTCGAACTCAAAGATGATGAAGTCCTGCTGCGTATCAAGGGCCCTTTCAAAAAAAAGGAAATCAGCGTCCCGCTGGCGATCCTGAATCCTGAACCTGAAATCAGCGGTGGCATGCTGCATTTTCACAGCCGGGTCAAGTGTGGTCCTTTGTTGTCCTTGTATCTCAACAAACCCAATGCTGAAGCATTTAATGCCTTTGTCGACGCGGTTAAGCAGCAGGCACTCAAGGAGTTCAATGCCTTTTCCGGCATGCAGTAGTCAGTCACTTCAAACCTTGTTTATCAACAGGCTAATCCCAGGTTAACCATGATAAAAAGCTATTCTCAACGCGTAACCAATCCGTTTTCAGGCCTGGTGCAGATCGTCGAAACCGAACATGCCCGGGCAATGAGCATGGATGGCATAAGCTGGGAATTCTATTTTCTGCATACCCTGCCGGGCGATGAAAAAACACCTGAGCGTCATTACCAGCGGCGCTATTCACCCGTTGCCTTGATTGACAGCCAGGAGATTAAAAAAATTGCCGGGCAGGCAAGCTCAACAAGCCAGGATATGGACGAACGGGTTATGGATTTGATTAAATACATCGCCGACGCAAAGCTGCCTTTTCCTGCCGTGGATAAATACGAGTTCTGGTTGCTCGATGGCAAGGATGGCTCCCCGCTTGCATTCATTTTTTCCTGTGTCGACAAGGATCAAATCGAGACTTTTCCCAACCGAACCGAGTGGACGGCTTTACCCGCCGCTGTCATGAGCATAGAAAAAACCGAGGAAGAACTTGAAAATGGTACACCGCCGGTGAACTATCGCTTTGAGCGCATGGTTGCCGGGCGTGCCGGTTACAAGCCCCAGGCAAAGTGGTTTGAGCGCCATGATTCGGAAAGCGAGGTTTTTCCACCCCTGCTGGTTCGGGAAGATTGGGAGGACGAAGAGCAAATCGATTTATGCCAGCGTTATATCCATCGCCAGTCCACCCGGTTGCTGATGCTCCAGGGGTTGCAGCAGGAGGATCGAAAACGACTCGAAATGGCCGCCAGGTCACAGGTCTTCGAGACTGAACGGTTCTTCGCCTGCTACCCGGAAATTGTCGATAACAAA
>JANTFY010000223.1 GCA_024763185.1 Gammaproteobacteria bacterium
AAAATCGCATCCGCCGTGCCGAAGTGACTGTTATCGGGTGCCATGGCAGCAGACAGATGAAATTCGGCTATGTAGCGCGCAAATTCAGACATCTGCCGCGGATCAAGTTCATGCCTTTGCAGCAGGCGATCCAGCTGGTTTTGCTGGGCAAAGGGGCGCATGCGCACCAGGTAATCAATGGCCTGCCCTGGCCCGTTGATTTCAGGGTATTGAATGGAGCCGCTAATCGGTAGTACATCAAGATACAGCCCGGGACTCAGGCGTTTATTCAGGCGGATCTCTTCATCACAGTAAAAATGGCGTTTGTCCAGCGAGGAAAAATCCAGAAACCCCAGGTTCACCGGTTTTTTTAATTTATAGACCCAGCTATCCGTTACGATAACCGAGGAAATATGGGTTTCGATCAGTTCTGCCTTGCCCTGTTGAGCCAGGCTTTTTTTCAGGTTTTCAACCAGACAAAGATGATCTGCCAGGACTAATTCTTTCATGTAAATACCTAACCAAAAAAATAAAAAACAACTCCATTTATCGAAAGAAAACAGAGTTTTCAGCATCTTTTACTACACTCAGGCAAATATTCCTAAAGTTAAATGGCTCTCAGTCGATAATAAATCACTGTGAACCGCGGGATATATTTCTCTCAATCGAAAAGGATAAACACCATGAAAAGAATACTACTCGCAATTCTAACAACCCTGTTTTTCAGCACCGCCTGGGCAGCAGAAGTTTCGCCCATGACCGTCGATGGTGCAACCACGGTATCAACGGCCGAAGCCAAGGCCCTGTTTGACGATGAAGTGCTGTTTGTCGATGTACGCAAGGATTCCGACTGGGATGCCGGCCGGGTACCGGGGGCAGTGCACCTGGACAATAAAAAGGGGGTATTTACCGAAGCCGCGTTAAGCGCAGAAATAGGCAAGGATGAAAAAGTGGTTATCTACTGTAACGGCGAAAAATGCCCGCGCAGCGCCAGGGGTAGCAAATCTGCCGTTGGTTGGGGCTTTACCCAGGTCTATTACTACCGTGATGGCTTCCCGGCGTGGAAAGCGGCTGGTAATCCGGTGGAATAAGGCATGTCTTTCAAGGCACGTTTAATCTCCTTTATCACCGGGGCCGCAACCCTGGTGATGGCGGTATTTTTTTTCATCGCTTACACGGCCATGGATATTGCCGAACAACGCTTTGGCGAGGAATCCATTCGCGGAAAAAACGTACTTTGGCAAAAAGTCATGAAGGTACAACTGGACAGCATGGAAAATGCCACTTCCAGCCTGACCCGTTCGCGCGATGCGCTGAAAGCCCTGCGCAAAGGCCAGATCGCAGAATTGACCGAAGCGGTCAAACCCACGTTTAACCGTTTGAGCTCATTGGGCACCCTGTCGAAGCTGCAGATCGCCGATACATCAGGTTTCATCATCGTCTCCTTGCCTGAAAATTTTTCCGGCCCTACGCGCAAGTCACTGGTAAAACGGGCCTTTCAGGAAAAGAAAAACCTGAAAGGCATCGAACGCGATGATGACGGGCAGATGGTGGCTGAAATAACCTTTCCACTTTTTTACCGCGGTAAACCGGCGGGTACCGGCATTTATATGCTCAAACTGCAAAGCGCCATCAACAACTTTAAACAAGCCGATGGGTCCGAGGTTCATATTCTGAGCAATTCCGGGGAAACCGAATACAGCACCGATCGTGAACAGCTTGAGCAGATAGAAATCCGGCAAAATCCGGATAACGCTAAATTACAATACAAACAAACCATCGGTGAACATATTTTAAACCTGGTCCAGTTGCCCATGCTCGATGTTTCGGGTCAGCAGATCGGGCAATTGTTAACCACCACCGACTACACCGACAGCTATGAACTGCAATCCGGGGTTTACCTGAAAGGCATTGTGGCAGGTCTTGCAGCCTTCATGCTGTGCATGATCTTTATTTACTGGTTCATGAACAAGGCATTCAATCCCATGAACAAGTGCCTGAACATCATGCATAAAATTTCTTCCGGCAACCTGACCGATGACATTCATATCGACTGCAGCGGTGAATTTGGCCAGTTAATGACCGGCCTTAAGCAAATGCAAACCCGCCTGGGCAGCATGATTCAGGATATCAATGCAGCCTCTGACCAGATAGAGCGATCGGCCGGCAACCTTGAAACCGTAACCCAGGAATCCAGTCAGCGGGTCAATCATCAACAACAGATCACCCAGCAACTGGTCGACAATATCGACCAACTGGTCGAAGCCTCCAATGCCGTCACCTCAAGTGCCGAGCAATCCTCCGGCGCCACCTATCAGGCCAGCGAAGAGGTATCCCAGGGCCGTGACATCATCACCAAAGGCCTGCAAACCATTGAAAATATTTCTCAACAGGTCAACAGCGCCGAAGAAGTGGTTCAGGAGGTTCACAATGGCAGCGAAAATATCGGCTCCGTTCTGGATGTCATCAAGGGCATCGCCGAGCAAACCAACCTGTTAGCACTGAATGCCGCCATCGAAGCCGCACGTGCCGGTGAGCAGGGGCGCGGATTTGCCGTGGTGGCGGACGAAGTACGCACGCTGGCCAGCCGCACCTCGGAGTCGACCAACGAGATTGAAGCCATGATAGAAACCCTGCAAAAAGGGGCCAGTGAAGCGGTCGCTAAAATGGGTGGCAGCATCGACATGGTGAACAAGGGCGTTGAAATCTCCCGGCAGGCTGATGAATCCTTTAATGCAATCGCCCAAACCGTGACTTCTATCGATGAAAAAAGCCGGCTTATCAGCGCATCGGCAGAAAAACAAATGGCTTTATCACAATCCATGCACAATCATGTCGACAGCATCAGCGCCGCATCCAACCAGGCCGTGGCAGGCAATACCACGACGGTCGAATCCAGCGAAGAACTGATCAAACTGGCCGAGCAACTGAAACAGAAAGTCAGCCAGTTTCGCACATAATCAGCTAAAAAGATAAAGCAGAAGCACGCCTAAAACCAGTCGATACACCACGAACGGCATCATGCCGACGCGGTTGATCAACTGCAGAAAAAAGTGAATACAGATAAATGCACTGATGGACGATAGTACCACGGCCAAAACCAACAAACCCCATTCCACCGGTAGACTGGATTCAATCAGGTCTTTGGCTTTAAACACACCACTGGCGATAATCAGAGGAATCGACAATAAAAAAGAAAATCGAGCCGCTGCATCTCGGTTAAGCCCCAGAAACAGGCCGGCCGTCATGGTGATGCCGGAACGCGACGTGCCCGGAATCAACGCCAGGGCCTGGAACAGGCCCACGATCAATACATCCTTAACCGACATGCTGTATTCATCCCGTGTATGACGCTGGATTTTATCTGCGACACCCAGCAACACGCCAAAACCAATCGTCGCCCAGGCAATGATCAACGGAGAGCGGAAATCCGTTTCAATCACGTCTTTGAATAACAGCCCCGCAATCACGGCGGGAATCGTACCCAGTATTACCCACCAGGCCAGCCGACTGTTACGGTTATGCTGTTTTTTAAATACACTACCGAACCAGGCACCGGTCATGTTGATGACCTCGTGTCGGAAATACATCATCACCGCGGCCAACGAACCGACATGCAACGCCACATCGAACACCAGGCCCTGATCCGGCCATTTGAGAATGACCGGCACCAGGATCAGGTGAGCGGAACTGGAGATCGGCAGGAACTCGGTGAGGCCCTGCACGATGGCAAGAATTACGATTTGTAGTGATTCCATATATTTTACTTTTTGGTAAATTTATTGAGTTTAATCAGCTTCTTATAGCTACTTCAGGTAAATCATTTCACACGCCATATAGTTCTTTCTTCGTAGTTGATTACGAGTACACGTGCGAGTCCCTTTTTGCCAGCAGCAGCAAAAAGGAACCAAAAAATGCCGCCCCGACCATGCCCTTATCTCGTCAAAAGCGCGGCCAAACCGGGGTTGGGCCAGAAGCGTATCCAGAAGCTCTGGCCCTCAATTGGCATCCCTGCCAATTGCCCCCGATTTAACCACCCTTTTGCCGCGGGCCTGAATGGGACAAAAAAGCACAATCTCAACCAGTGGATTTTAAATGCCCTCATGGAGTGCCGCAAATGGATGCATTTTGTGAGGTCAGCGGACAGGGAAGTCCGCTGAGGATCGTCGAGCAGGAGCGAGTCGATCCGTGCCTTGCAAAATGTATTCATTTGCGGGGAGCCGCAGGCCACTCCATGCCGGCGAGCATTTTTTGGGT
>JANTFY010000224.1 GCA_024763185.1 Gammaproteobacteria bacterium
GCGAGCGGCAGCGCGGCAATCTTTCATTTAGAATCAGATGTTTATAGATTGCCACGTCGCTGTCACTCCTCGCAATGACGAATTGATCAGAGGCTCCTTAAAAAAATGGAACCCTTTGTAAAATGACAGCGTGTTATTAGGTATGGGTATTTTCAACTTATGGCCATTCAGTAAGAATTCGCATTCGCAATTTGAGCAATTGCTGCGTCCTCATTTGCAGCAACTTTACCGGCTGGCTTACCGTTATACCGGTCATCGCGATGATGCAGAAGACCTGGTTCAGGATTTACTGCTCAAGCTATATCCCCGGCTGCAGGAAATGCAGGCGATCGATAAGCTCGGGCCGTGGCTGTCCCGTGTTCTGTACCGCTTGTTTGTGGACCAGTATCGCCGCCATCAGAGATCCCCCATCGATTTTACAGACGATGAACAATCGGTCTATGAGTCACATGAAAGTGACGAAGTGGATCCAGTCGAAGTGACTCATACACAAATAACAAATACCGTACTGAATGCTGCACTGGGCCGTCTCAAGGAAGAACAAAGGCTGCTGGTCCTGCTGCATGATGTCGAGGGCTACAGCTTGCAGGAAATCAATCAAATGATTGATGTGCCGATTGGAACGTTGAAATCGCGTCTCAGCCGCACACGACAAAAATTACAGGACATCATCAATAAAATGGAACCCCATTCTCTTTAGAGCGTGTTTACAGGTGAAAGGGTGAAAAAATGAATTGCACAGACATCAATGAAAAATTAGACGATTACCTGGATAACGAGTTATCCGAAGGTTCTAAGCAGTCATTCGAGCAGCATGTTAATACCTGTGAGGATTGCCGGAAACGGGTTAGCAGTGCGCAGAAACTGCTGGCTGGTTTACAGCAGCTGCCGCTACCGCCGACTTCTCCCGGGTTTGAGCAACGCGTATTTTCCGAGGTTCGAAGACAACATACACGTCATTCGGCTGATCATGATTTTTTCAAATTTGCATCGGGTTTTGCAACGGCAGCAGTTGCCGGTCTGGCGATCTGGTTTGTTTCTACCGTTTATCAGCCCGCCCAGTTGCCTGAAGTGGTGCATGAGCAGTCTCAGATTATCAATGTAGCGCTGAATCAACCCCGCACTGTCCGGCTGGTGTTTGATGCCGAGCAGGATTTCGAGCAGGTCAGGTTATCGATTGACCTGCCTGGCAACATGGAGCTGGACGGTTATCCCGGTCGACATCAACTGACCTGGAAAACCCATTTGCAAAAAGGTCAGAATGTTCTGGCTTTACCCATTCAGGCCCTGCAACAGGGTCAGGGTGAATTGATTGCCCAGTTGAACTATGGCGATAAAGAGAAGATTTTTAAAGTGTTATTGACATCCACCCTTGATGGCGTTTTGCGATACCCGCTCAATGACATCAAATCGGTGTAAAAATAGGAGATATAGAAATGAAAAAATTATCATTAGCAGCAGCCATCGCATTAGGCGTTGTGGTACCGGTAAGTGCTTTTGCTTCAACTGACGGCGAGGTCACCATTCGCGTCATGGAGATGCATGAACATAGCAAGCAGCATTTTATGAATAGGATTGAATTGCCAGACCAGGCCAGTGATCAAGCCCGTGAAAATGCCAGAAAACAGTTACGTGAACAGGTCCGTGACCATGATGGGGTCGGTGAACAGACCGGAGAGCAGTCCGGTGAACTGGACCGCGATCGCGACAGGGATCGTGATAACGAACAGGAGCATGAGCAGGGACATGAGAGGGAAATGGAACACGAAAGTGAACAGCAGGATGAGCAGGGGGGTCATGGTGAAATGCAGCAGGAACAGGAGTATGAACATGAAGGTGAAATGGAGCAGGAACAGGGTCCGGACGGACAGCAAGGACAAGGTCCAAATAAATAAATCATCACTGTAATCGGGTTTAATCCGGCCCCTTTTAATGGGGCTGGATTTTTGTGTTTAAGAAAAACACTTAAAAAAGCAGGACAGATGAAGGCAATCAATATGAAATCACAATGGTATGCGCTGATATTATTAATTTTCTCGCCACTTGTTATGGCTTCGGTAGAAACCGATTTTGCTCAGGGCGTTGAGCAATTTAAACAGGGTGATTATGACCGTGCCGTGCAGTTGTTTGAATCGGCAAAAAGCCAGGGATTGGAATCTGTTGCACTGTTTTATAACCTGGCCAGCAGTTACTTCAAGCTGGGCCAGTATGAAGCGGCAAAAAAATATTTTGTCCGTTTTGGCCGGTTCAAGGACATGCAGGACCTGGCCGATTTCAATCTCGGATTGATTGCCTTAAGGCAAAAGAATGGAACCAAGGCCAGGCAATATTTTACGGCAGTGGTTGAAACAACATCCGATGAAAAACTGCTCGAGCTGTCTAAACAGCAATTATCGAAACTCAAAAGTCCTGACAAGCCGCCCAAGCCTGGTGCCTACCTGTCGGTTACTATTGGATATGACGATAATATTACGGCCGTGGCAGACGAATCCCTGTCCGGCATTTCGGATAGCTTTTATGAACTTTTTTTATCGGGCGATGTTGTTCTATCCGGTACTAGAAAAGAAGGCTGGTTAATCGATGCTTCAATCTACGCAATCGATTTCGCGGATGGCGATAGCAACGACGAAGAAAGAATCAGTCTTGGGGTGAAAAAATCACAAAAACTGTATGACTGGGAAACCAGTGTGCAGCTAAGCCTGGTCAATAATGATTTCGCAGGTGATGATTATCTGACTTCAACGCGGCTGGATGCCAGGGCTAAAAAGGTTATTTCCAGGGGTGGCAGGTTCTATTGGCGTTACCGCTTTGACGATATCAACAGTGACCAGGCAATTTATGATTACCTGCAAGGCTGGAGACAACGTATCAAGGCAGAATACCGAAACTACGGGCGACAGAATATCTGGCAGGTTTACTATGAGATGGAGTTGAATGATCGCAACAAATTGGTCACCGCCTCGGATGCTTATGATTATTCGCCCACCCGGCATACCCTGCGCGCAAAACATACCCATATTGTGAATGATAAATGGCGACTGGGCGGCGACCTGGCTTACCGCTTCAGTGATTTTCCGGCATCATCGTCAGTGGATCGTGACGACGACCGTTTCAAGCTCATTTTGCGGGCGGACTACCGTTTCAATAAAACCCTGAAATTAAATACGCAACTCCAGTTTACGGATAATGCATCCACGGTTGAGCGTTACGATTACGATAAAACCCTGTTCAAAGTCGGGCTGAGTAAAACGTTTTAAAGCTGGCTGGGGGCTATAAGCTGTATCTGTCAGCCGTTAAAGCAATAGTGTTGAGTTAATGGGGTGATAGTGAGAGGCGGCCTTGATCAGTGATTCAGCGCTGAGAGAGGGCACGCCGTAAACCTCGGCCGTAACCTCATAGTCCTGTCGGATTTTTTTCAGTAATAAATCAAAATCCCCATCACCTGACAGCAAGATTACGCTGTCGACATCTTTTGCCGCTTCCAGGATGTCAATGGTAATGCCCACATCCCAGTCACCCTTGGCGGATCCGTCACTGCGCTGGATGTAGGGTTTCAGTTTTACCGTAAAGCCGATGTGTTTAAGAGCTTGCTGAAATTTTTTCTGCCCCTCGTTATCACTGTCAATGGCGTAGGCATTGGCGATAACGATCTGGCCTTGTCGCTCGATAATCTGCCACAGTTTTTGGTAATTAAACTGGCGCTTGTATGCCTGGCGGGTGGTGTAGTAGATGTTTTGCACATCCACGAAAAGGGCGATTTTTTTCAAATGAGATTGGGTTCCGGTTTAACTTAAGACGTATCAGCCTGCATTGATATCTATAGTACAAGATTTATGCTCGCAAGTCCGTGCCGAAAAAACCTCCTTCAAGGTGGTTCAGAAACCCATCATTCAATCTCTGCCTCATCGAACAGGGAGTCTTGATCTTCGTCTTGCAGCTCCACGACGGTAACACCTTCCAGGATATTGCTATAAAAATCGGTTGCTGGTTCGTAGCTAACGCCGGCATCGAGTGGGAATATGATGCCATCGATGGTGATTGAAACATCCTCGTCAAATGAATCGACAACTCCGGATACCTCGTACTTATCGATGTCGTCTCTTTTCAGGGATTTAATGCGGATCCGGTCACCACTCAAGATAGCCTCTACCTCGACTTCATCCCCAGCCTGCAGCGCTGCAAGGGTTATTGGGCCAGTCAACTCATCCTC
>JANTFY010000225.1 GCA_024763185.1 Gammaproteobacteria bacterium
GCCCCGGCCAATTGTTGTGCAATGATTTCGCCCTTGCTTTGTAACAGTCTCTCCGCCTGATTGATACTGCTGTCGATATAAAAAATGGTCAAAAATGTATCAATCAAAAACACCGGAATCATGGTGATTAAAAGAATCTGATATTTAATGCTGAATCGCTTCATCATTTCACATCCCCTGTTAACTGTTGGCGTAAGGTCTGTTTGTCCGGCAGTTTGATATTTAAGGAATCTGCGACGCGTTGATTGAAGACAATATTGAAATCCTGCGCATATGAACGTATTGGGGGCTTGTAACGCTTATTTTCGATCATTTTATTAATCATCGAGGCGAGTTGTTTGCCAATGTTTTCTGGAGAGGTATAAATGGCTGCCAACGCCCCCGATTTGACATGCGATGGTGAGTAACTGACAACCGGTTTATCAAGACGGTAGGATGCCAGCAAGATGCCTTTCAGCGTATTGCGGTTATATACGTCGGATTCCGGCAGGGTGAGTAATACATCATTTTGGCGCAGTACATTACGTACGCTATTGATCGGATTGTCTCCCTGTTCAAAAATATATTGATCAATGTGCAGGCCAGTCACGGCGCTTATGCTGAGTAAATCATCCTGCTCAAGTTTGTTGGCTTCTGTTTTAATTATGGCGATGGATTGGACGTCCAACAGGTGTTTAATGAAATGCACGTATCGCTTGAAAGGCTGGTCCAGCAGCAGGCTGTAGTGATTGTCTTTAGGGCTGTTTTGATTATATTGAAATTCGGTGATATAGCTGTGAATCACCGGAATATCCGCCTCGTAATTCAATCCATGTTTGGCGGCCTGCAAACCCAGCGTCACGATAAGGTCAGGTCGTGATGGGTCTTTTTTATCCTTTTCGTGAGTTTCCAGGTTGGTGATGTTGAACTTAACCCGCCCGTGTATATGGTTAATGATATTTTCAATACTGCGGTTAAAAAAAGAGTTGTCACTGCTCTTGATAATTTGAATGGTATAGGTTTCCGCCCAGACAGGAGAAAACGCAATAATTCCGATTAACAGTAACAGTGTTTTCACACGGTCCGTCCATTTTTTTGGGCAATAGTCCATAGTCGTTGATCAGAAACGTCCGGAAACCCTAATCAAATATGACTTTTCCTGAATATTGTCATCCTTGTATTCCGCGTATTCCTCGGCCAGGTTGTGGCCAATCAGTTCCAGCTTGACCTGGTTTTTAGGGTCGAGGGTATATTCATAACGCAGGTCAAGCTTGTTGTAGGCATCTAGGCGGTCATTTGAATCTACCCAGGATAATTCATCCACCCAGTACAACACGGCAGAGAGTTGATGATGCGGGTTAAAGTTGTAGTGCCCACCGAAGTAACCGGTTTTATCAGGGATTGACCGCTCTATGTCCTCATCAAAGCTGTTCGCATCCACCAGGCTGAGGCCGCCAAACAGGCGGATACCCGAATGCCTGGGGCTGTAATTGAAATAGAGCTCGATGCCGGAGACCCTGGTTTTGTCACCATTAATCATCTGAGAGTATTGATCATCATCAAAAGGTAAGGGTGTCAGTAAGGGATCATGATCGACTTCGATATCGTAAATTTGATCGGTGATTTCATATTCAAAAACCTTGATGTCCGTGGTCAGCTCGTGGTCCATAAAATGACTCAGCAACCCAATTTCATGAGAAAGTATGCTTTCAGGCATTAAATTGTCGCCATTCAACCATTGTATTTCGTAAGGAATGGTTTGCCCGGCATAGGCATCAAAAGGGAATGGGGCGTTTTGATCGATGGTCGCATCAAAGGAGATATTGCCTTCCTGTTCCCAGATAATCGGGTTGCGTTTTGCACTGGATGAGACGAAACGTAAATGATGATTATCGATGGACTGGATGATCGACAGGCGAAATGATTCCTGCTGCCGGGTGATGTTCGAATCTTCAATGAGAAAACCCATGTCAACAATGGTCGACGAAGGCAGTTTCCATTCCAGGCTTGAAAACAGGTTGTTGGTTTTGACGTGTTGGGTTTCATTATTATTAAAAAGCCAAAACGACGTGACTTCATCCTTGCGTACACTGAGTCCATAGTTCCAGGTCAGGTTCTGGCTTAGAAATCGATTTTGAAACAGTTCAAGATCCAGTCGATCGGCGACAAAATCAAAGCTGATGTCTGCCGTGACGGGCGTTTGAATGGCTGTAAAAGCGTCCTCCTGGTCAAGTCGGCTATGGGTGAGTTTAACGGTGGTATGGGCAGCATCCTGCTGCAGTTCCCATTTGATATTTTGATAGCTGTTGAGGGTTTCCTCATCCCGGTACGGATCGTCAATAGCGTCATCACCGCGCCCGATGGTTGATTCAGTAAGGCCTGCAGAAACAGACCAGAACTGATTGTAGGCGGTCAAAAAATCGGTCCTGATATTAATCTTGCGCAGGATTTTGGAATCAAATTCAGCTTCATAGCCGTCGTCCTCCTCACGACCGGCAGAAATTCGCCAGTCAAAATCCTTGTAATTATTGCCATATCGCAAGTAGATATCCTGGGCCGTGTTATCCTCATCCAGATCATGCGTGACACTCACTTTGCCACCCAGGTCCTCGGCGGCATGGCGGGTTATGATATTGATGGTGGCGAGAAATGCGCTGGCCCCGTAGGTAACCGCATTGGGCCCGCGCGTGACTTCGATGCGTTCTATGTCTTCCAGCAACAGCGGCAGCTGTGACCAGGGCACACCGCCAGAAGCCGGGTTGAATACAGATCGACCGTCCACCAGTACCTGTAACTGGCGATGAAACTGCAGGCCCATACCATGGTAAGTAACCACCGGTGTGTTGCCATTTTTATAACCGACCACAAACCCCGGTACCATGCGGAAAATATCTGCGATTTCACGTGCCCCTGAATCGCGGATCATTTGCCGATCAATCACCGTTACGGATGCCGGTGAGTTTGCCAGCGGTTTGTGCACCCGGGAAACGGTCAACACTTCCGGTGAATCACCAAAAAAATCATTTTCAGCAAGGTAATCCTGGGCCAGGACATGGTTGGATAGTAAGACAGACAGTAAAGGCAGCTTGATAAGACTGAAATAACGCGTAATTTTCAAAATATACCCCTGTCTGAAATATGCTAGATCGTAGTGTGAACAACCTTATTCAAGTACACTATGCCGTCGAATTTGAATGAAACTGTTATGACTCTGGAAGATTATATCGGAAATACCCCCCTGGTGTTATTACAGCACCTGGGCAGTGAAAATCCGAGCAACAAAATTTTGGTGAAACTGGAAGGCAATAATCCGGCGGGCTCGGTCAAGGATCGTCCAGCGCTGTTCATGATCAAAAATGCCGAAGCGCGTGGTGAAATCAAACCCGGTGATACACTGATTGAAGCCACCAGCGGCAACACCGGCATTGCACTCGCCATGGCAGCTGCTATCAAAGGTTATAAAATGGTACTGATCATGCCCGCGAACATGAGCCTGGAACGACGCGCGGTCATGAAAGCCTATGGCGCCGAGTTGCTGCTGGTAAAAGACATGATGGAAGCGCGTGATCTGGCGCTGGATATGCAGCAAAAAGGACAGGGGCGGGTGCTGGATCAGTTCGCCAACCCGGATAATCCTCTGGCGCATTATCAAACCACCGGGCCGGAAATCTGGCAGCAGACCGATCACCGTATCACCCATTTTGTCAGCTCGATGGGCACAACCGGTACCATTGTCGGTTGTTCACGTTATTTTAAAGAGGTCAACCCCGCTATTCAGGTGACCGGTGTTCATCCGGCCGAAGGTGCCACGATCCCCGGAATACGACGCTGGCCTGATGAGTACCTGCCTAAAATCTATGATCCAACCCACATCGACCAGGTGCTGGATGTGACCCAGCAGGAAGCCGAGCAGACCACACGCGACCTGGCAGCCAAAGAAGGCATTTTCTGTGGAATCTCATCCGGCGGTGCCACGGCTGTCGCTTTGCGCCTGTCCAAAAACCTTCAAGATGCCACCATTGTCAGTATTATCTGTGACCGCGGTGATCGATACCTTTCCACGGACGTTTTTCCAGCCTGATGACAGTTCTGGCCTTTTCCATTAAAACCATCCCGGATATCGATGGTTCGCGCCGCTTGTACGATTTACACGGCTTATCCGATGAGGATGTGGCAAAAGCGGTGTTGCATAAACGCCGCCAACAGGCCAATAGCGAAGTATTACG
>JANTFY010000226.1 GCA_024763185.1 Gammaproteobacteria bacterium
AAAACCATTACGGTCAAAGATGTCATCGCAGATAACTTCCTGCAGCAGATCCTGTTGCGCCCGACCGAATATGACGTGATTGCCACCTTGAATCTGAATGGTGATTACATTTCGGATGCCCTGGCGGCCCAGGTTGGTGGAATTGGTATTGCCCCAGGAGCCAATATTGCTGATACCGTGGGCGTTTTTGAGGCCACACATGGCACGGCACCAAAATACACCGGCTTGAATAAAGTCAACCCGGGTTCACTCATTTTATCGGCCGAAATGATGGTGCGTTATATGGGTTGGACAGAGGCTGCAGACCTGATTATAAAAGGTATGGAAGGCGCTATCAGCAACAAGCAGGTGACTTATGATCTGGCGCGGAATGAACCCAGTGCCACCGAATTGAGTACATCAGATTTTGCCCAGGCGATTATTGCCAAGATGTAGCCAATATTATTTCGACAAGGTGTTTAAAGGCAGCCATCGTGCTGCCTTTTTTTATGGGACATCGAGATGATTAATCATGGGCTGGCTGATACGGTGTAATCCTGCCACCTCAACGATTTTTGTGGCGATTTCTTCAATCGACATCAAGGATGTATTGATGTAGGGAATGCGATACTGATCAAACATCTGTTCTGCGGCCCTGACCTCAAAACGACACTGTTCAATGGAGGCATAGCGACTGTTGGGTCGACGCTCTTCACGAATATGCGCCAGTCGGGCAGGATCAGAAGTCAAACCAAACAAACGCTTGTGGTAATGACTGATGCTCGCGGGCATCTGTTCTGAATCCATATCCTCTTCGGTAATGGGGTAATTAGCCGCTTTCAGGCCAAACTGCAAAGCCAGGTACAAACAGGTGGGTGTTTTACCGCTACGGGATACACCGACAATAATAATATCCGTCTGATCATAGCGTTTGGTGGTCATGCCATCATCATGAATCATTGAAAAATCAATCGCGTTAATACGTGACTCGTACAGGCTCTGGTTACTGATACGATGCGACTGACCGCTTTCATGGATGGAATACGCATGCAGGGTCTGCTCCAGGTTTGGCAAAAACCGGTCGAACACATCCAGAAACAGGGCTTCGGATTGTCCAATAATCTGGCTGATGTGCTGATCCGCCATGGTGGATATCGCGATCGGTTTTAACTGTGTGCGTGCAGCGGCCGTATTTATTTTTTCGACCACCTGGTGAGCTTTTTTCTCACTGTCGACAAAAGGAATTGTCACGGAAGTGAAGCGGGTATCGGGGAATTGCGCCAGCAGGCTTTGACCCAGAGTCTCAGCGGTGATGGCTGTACGATTGGACAGAAAAAAAACGGGCCTCAGCTGGGTGGGAATCTGATCTGACATAAAGTTATTTAAACTACATATAAGACGGTTTTTTTGATTATGTTACATTCGTCCAACAAATAGCAATAAACCTGTGGACTCCGATGATGATCACCAATAACCCGGCTTTTACCCAAAAACGTGTCATAGGTCTCGAGCATCTTGGTATGGATGACGTGTCCATTGTTGGCGGCAAGAATGCTTCCCTGGGCGAAATGATATCCAACCTGTCCGGGCTGGGTGTGCTGGTGCCCGGTGGCTTTGCGACCACTGCCGATGCATTTCGTGAGTTTTTGAATGAAGCCAGCCTGACAGAAAAGATTAATCAAACCCTGCTGCAATTAGATGTTGAAGACGTCAACCGACTCGCTCAGGTGGGTAAGGATATACGCCAGTGGATTATTGATGCGCCCCTGCCTGGCGAACTGGAGGCGGAAATCCGCCGGGCCTACAAAGACATGGCTACCGACTCCATGGATGCGACGGTGGCAGTACGCTCCTCGGCAACCGCTGAAGATCTGCCCGATGCCTCCTTTGCCGGGCAACAGGAAACCTATCTGAACATCAAAGGCATCGGCCAGGTACTTCATGCGGTGAAACTGGTTTTTGCCTCATTATTCAACGATCGCGCCATTTCCTATCGCGTACACCAGGGTTTTGATCATGCCGAGGTAGCCCTGTCGGCCGGCATACAGCTGATGGTACGCAGTGATCTTGCCTCCAGTGGCGTCATGTTCAGTATCGATACCGAATCGGGATTTGAGGACGTGGTGTTCATTACCGGCAGTTACGGACTGGGGGAAACCGTGGTACAGGGTGCGGTAAACCCGGATGAATTCTATATTTACAAGAAATCGCTTGAGCACAATAAAAAATCGATACTGCAGAAAAGCCTGGGCAGCAAGATGATCAAAATGGTGTATGCACAGGAAGAGCATCCGCAGCATGCCATTCAGACCGTCAAGGTCTTAAAAACCGAACGCCACTTGTTTTGTATCAGTGATGAAGATGCCACCGCGCTGGCCAAAATGGCAGTGACTATTGAGCAGCATTATCAACGACCGATGGATATCGAATGGGCAAAAGATGGCCTGAACGATAAGTTGTACATCGTACAGGCCCGACCGGAAACGGTGATGTCGCGCGAGGGCCAGGTCATTGAACGTTTTATCCTCAAGGAACGTCCACGATTTTTGATCGCTGGCCGCGCCGTGGGTAATCGTATTGGTCAAGGGGTTGCCAAGGTGATCAATGACCTGTCACAGATGGACCAGATCGAGCAAGATGATGTACTGGTTACGGACATGACCGACCCGGATTGGGAGCCCATCATGAAAAAGGCTTCCGCCATTGTCACCAATCGCGGTGGACGTACCTGTCATGCGGCCATTATTGCGCGAGAACTCGGCATCCCTGCATTGGTGGGAACGGGTAAAGCGACCGACATTATTCAACACGGCGCCTCGGTGACCGTTTCCTGTGCGGATGGTGACACCGGCCATGTTTTTCCCGGTATTCTGGAGTTTGAACACCAAAAACACGAAATGTCCAGCATGCCCGACATCCCGGTCAAGGTCATGATGAATGTCGGCAATCCGGAACGCGCGTTTAGTTTTTCACGCCTGCCCCACAAAGGTGTCGGCCTTGCCCGCCTGGAATTCATCATTAACAAGATGATTGGCATCCATCCCAAGGCATTGCTTAAATTCAATGAAATGGACGTTGAATTGCAACACAGCATCATGAACAGGATTACCGGTTATGCGTCTCCGGTTGAATATTTTATCGAACGCCTGAGCGAAGGCATCGCCACTTTGGGGGCGGCATTTGCGCCTGAACGGGTGATTGTGAGACTGTCCGATTTCAAGTCCAACGAATATGCGCATTTGATTGGCGGTGAGATTTTTGAACCGGAAGAAGAAAATCCGATGATCGGTTTTCGTGGCGCTTCACGATATATCTCGGATGAATTTCGGGATTGTTTTGCACTCGAGTGCCAGGCCATCCAGCGGGTGCGCCAGGACATGGGCATCGACAATATTGAAATCATGATACCGTTTGTACGCACGCTGGAAGAAGCGGCAGCCGTAATCGATATCCTGAAACAAAACGGACTTGAACGTGGCAAGGATGGACTGAAAATCATCATGATGTGCGAGTTACCCTCCAATGTCTTGCTGGCGGACGAATTTCTTGAATTTTTTGATGGATTTTCCATTGGCTCCAATGACCTGACCCAACTCACCCTCGGCCTGGATCGCGATTCCGGCCTCATTGCGCATGCTTTTGATGAACGCAATCCGGCGGTGATGAAGCTGCTATCCCAGGCCATTCAGGCCTGCAAAAAGGCAAACAAGTATGTGGGCATATGCGGACAGGGTCCTTCCGATCACCCTGACCTGGCCAAATGGTTGCTTGAGCAGGGCATCGACAGTGTGTCGTTAAACCCTGACACGGTGATAGATACCTGGTTGTTCATGGCTGATCAGGCGCGACCCTAGTCGGAAGGAACATGGACTACGAATTACTCGGCCAGGGCGTCTACCACATTGACACCTTTTATATCAGGCCCGGCGTGGCCAGCCTGTATTGTGTTGTTCACAATGATTCAGTGGCGATTATTGAAACCGGTACCGCACATGCTTTACCGCGAGTACTTAAATTTCTGTCCGATCATTCGCTCAGCCCTGAACAGGTTGAATATGTCATTCCGACCCATGTTCACCTGGATCATGCCGGAGGCGCCGGGGTCATGATGCAGGCCTTTAGTAATGCTCAACTGGTAATTCACCCACGCGGTGCGCGCCATATGATTGATCCCACTAAGCTGATTGCGGCCAGCAAGGCGGTGTATGGCGAGCAGTTGTTTA
>JANTFY010000227.1 GCA_024763185.1 Gammaproteobacteria bacterium
CCGGTTTCTGCCTTTGCCACCTTTTGCCTGTTTGTCAGCCCCTTTATCAAACAGCAGCAGGGTAGCAGCGAGGTTCGAGTTGAAGCGTTCGAAGTTGAAGCCGCATTTGACTGGCCCCGGCCTGACCGGCGACGCGAGTTCATTCGTGCCCGATTAGGTCGTGATCAGAAGCAACAAATGATTGCAGAAATTTATCATCACCAGGGATCGGGTGTTTTAATGTCCACCAGCTGGGCCGATGGTTTCGTGGTTATTCCGGAAAATACCTCGATACAATCCGGCGATCGTGTCCAGTTTATATCATTCCGGGATATGTTGAGCTAACCATGATTGATTTACTTTATTTTGCCAGCTTGCGTGAAACGCTTAATACCGAAAAAGAACAACTGGATCTGCCGCTAAGTATCAACAGGGTTGCGGACTTAAAGAAATGGCTTGCCGCTCGTGGAAGTGACTGGGCAAGTGCTTTCAGCCGGGACAGTAATATTCTGGTTTCGGTTAATCAAAAAATGGCTAGCGATGACAGCATGATCAGGGATGGAGATGAAATCGGGTTTTTCCCGCCAGTCACCGGTGGATGATTACTGATGATAATCTCGGTACAAAAACAAGATTTTGATATCGCCAAAGTTTCGCAACAGCTCTGTGACGGGCGTAAGGATATTGGTGCCATAGCCACGTTCACTGGTCTGGTACGCGATTTGTCACAAAACCGGGACCTGGTTGCGCTTGAACTGGAGCATTATCCAGGCATGACGGAAAAGTCACTGAAATCAATCGCACAGGACGCCATGCAACGCTGGGATATTGAGGATGCTGCCATTATTCATCGCGTGGGTAAATTAAAACCCTCGGAGAATATCGTTTTGGTCGTTGTCATTTCCGCGCATCGAAAGGCAGCCTTTGAGGCCTGCGAATTTCTGATGGATTACCTGAAAACCCGGGCGCCGTTATGGAAAAAGGAAATAACCCGACACGGTGAACACTGGGTTGAAGCAAAGTTATTTGATCAACAGGCTGCCGAAGACTGGAAATAAACCCTGCATGCAATCACTGGGTTAGAGATAGCCACGCCATGAATCGAATAAATAGTTTGGAATTAATCACCAACTGAACTACTATCTGGATTACGCCCGATAAACAACAATCCACTTACTATGCGAGTTACAAATAGTGATATCGGGTAAATACCTTCCTGCTTTATCTTTACCATCAGGCAATAGCGCGGATCAGCCGCGTCTGGATCAGTCCCGTTCGGCCCTGCCGCGTCATAATGATTCTCAGCAGCAGGAGCGTCAGCAAACCATAGAATATATCTTTCGTGGCGATGTGGAAGATGCCCTCTTTTCACAAAATCAAAAGCGCCAGCAAGGCCATCAACAAATCGACCCGGCCAGGCGTAGTGCTATTTTTAGCTATACCGATACGCAAACCCTGTCTATTCACAATGCGGAACGACAGGGGCGTCTGCTGGATATTTTTATCTAATAGCAAAATCCCCTGTCTGAATACTGGTACAATGGCGGGCTTTGCAAACGCCCGATATTTGAATGGATGTTTCTCACATAATCAGTTCCCTGAACGATCCGCAACGCGAAGCGGTAACCGCCGAAATGAAGCCGATACTGGTACTGGCCGGGGCGGGCAGCGGGAAAACACGCGTACTCACCCATCGCATCGCCTGGGTATGTGAAGTGGGTGGGTTGTCACCCTTCAGCATACTGGCGGTGACCTTTACCAACAAGGCAGCGAATGAAATGCGTGGCCGGGTGGAGCAGATGCTGGGTATTTCTGCCAGAGCCATGTGGGTGGGTACGTTTCATGGCCTGGCGCATCGCATGCTGCGAGCGCATTGGCAGGATGCAAATTTGCCACAGACTTTCCAGATACTGGACAGTGACGACCAGTTGCGCATGGTCAAACGTACGGTCAGGCAAATGGAACTGGATGAAGCCCAGTGGCCACCCAAGCAGGCGCAATGGTTCATCAATCAATGTAAGGATGAAGGTCTGCGTGCCGCTCATGTCGATCCCGGTAACGACCCGATTCGACAGCAGTTATTGCAGATTTACCGACTCTATGAAGACATGTGCCAGCGTGCCGGCGTGATCGATTTTGCCGAACTGTTATTAAGATCTCTGGAGTTGATCAGGGATAACGACCCGATTCGGCAGCATTATCAGCATCGTTTTCAGCATATCCTGGTGGATGAATTCCAGGATACCAATGCCATCCAGTATGCCTGGTTGAGATTAATGGCGGGTCCACAAACACCGGTATTTGTTGTTGGCGATGATGACCAGTCGATCTATGGCTGGCGCGGAGCGAAAATCGAAAACATCCAGCATTTCGAGCGCGATTTTCCGGCAACCCAGGTGATCCGACTGGAGCAGAACTATCGCTCCACATCCACTATTTTGAATGCTGCCAATGCGCTGATTGACAATAACCAGGGACGTATGGGTAAGGAGTTATGGACCGATGGTGAACAGGGTGAGCCCATTCTTTATTACAATGCCTATAACGAAAAGGATGAAGCCCGTTTCGTGGTTGACCGCATCCAGAACTGGATGGACGAGGGGCGCAGTCGCAATGAAATTGCGATTCTATATAGATCCAATGCGCAGTCACGACAGTTTGAGGAATACCTGGTCTCGCGAGGCATACCCTACCGCGTTTACGGCGGCCTGCGATTCTTTGAGCGCGCTGAAATCAAGGATACGCTGGCTTACCTGCGCATGTTAAGCAATCCGCTGGACGACACCTCGTTTGAACGCACTATCAATCACCCGCCTCGCGGCCTGGGGCAGAAGTCAGTGGATCAGATTAGAACCTATGCGCGAGAAAAATCCCTGTCGTTATGGACTGCCGCGCACGATCTGGTTCAGGGAGGTCAGTTGACAGCTCGTGCCAAAACGGCGGTATCAGCTTATATCGATTTGATCATTAACATGAAAAATGACAGCCAGATCCTGGGCTTGTCTGAACAGATTCGCTTATGTATTGAAACATCCGGTTTAAAAGCGCATTTCGACAAGGATAAAACCGAGAAAGGGGAAGCACGTCGTGAAAATCTGCAGGAATTGATCGGGGCCGGCAAAAGCTTTGATGTTGAGCATGATGCGGAACTGGACGATATGTCAGCACTGGATGCTTTTCTGGCACATGCCGCGCTTGAAGCCGGGGAAGGGCAGGCTGATGACTGGGAAGAATGCGTACAGCTGATGACGCTGCATTCGGTCAAGGGGCTGGAATTTCCACTGGTTTTTATGGTGGGCATGGAAGAAGGCCTGTTTCCGCATCAACGTTCCGCTGAAGAGCCCGGTCGCATGGAAGAGGAACGGCGACTATGTTACGTGGGTATCACCCGCGCACGCGAGCAACTTGTTATGAGCAGTGCCGAAGTGCGACGCCTGTATGGCAATGATAATTACAACGTGGTTTCACGCTTTTTTAAGGAAATACCGGCGCAGTATATCGAAGAGATACGACCAAAAGCCCAATTCAGCCGTCCGGTTTACCAGGGTGGTGGATTCAGAAGGCAGCAGGTCGAAGAAGATTCCGGTCTGAGTGTCGGGCAACGAGTTTCACACAGTAAGTTCGGGCAAGGTATCGTGATTAACCTGGAAGGCCAGGCAGCCCAGGCACGGGTTCAGGTTAATTTCGAAAATGCGGGCAGCAAGTGGCTGATGCTGGCTTATGCAAACCTGGAGCCGATTTAAGACATGTCGGGCAGTAGGAAAAATCTCAAGAAATAAATCCATTCAAAATAAAGACTTAATCAAATTTTAGAATTTGCTTATAAATTAATACTTGACTATATAAGTAAATGCTAATATAGTTTGCTTCATCAACTTTTTAACGCATTTATTTTTTTATTTTTTTGGAGATTACATCATGAAAAAAATCATCACTGCTGCTGCAATCCTGGTTGCCGCGACTTCAGTATCTGCTTCCGATTTTCCTTTTTTCGGCGACGATTCCAATTCATATGGTAACGGTAACTACTACGGCAACACCTACGGCAACGGTACTGGTGAATACCGCGGTGACGGTTCTGCCCGTGGTGCGGGTCGTGGTCGTGGTCACGGTAACGGCGACGGCGAAATGGACTTCAGCATGAGCTTCAAAGGTCGTGCCAAGGCTGACATGGATTCTGATTGGGATGCCAACACAGACTGGG
>JANTFY010000228.1 GCA_024763185.1 Gammaproteobacteria bacterium
CAAACTTCACCTTCGCGACTGCAACGGACCCGCTGGGCTTGAAACCGGTTAGTTGCTGGTTTGAAGCGGGAAAGGATTGGCCTGAATCACAATGTTATGACATGCAGGTGCGTGAGAACCATGCGGATTCGAAAAGCCCACTGGTTTCTTTTCCGTTGGTTGTGTTCAAGTCCACACAATCCACCCAGACTTCTAATCCGGTGTTGCACCTCGGCGCTGGAGGCCCGGGCGGCTCTCTACACCTCGACTCCAAAGAAAGCGTGAAAGGGATTCTCGAGGCATATGATGCATTGTCTCTGGATATTGGCCGCGACCTGTATCTTATCGATCCCCGAGGTGCTGGCCTGTCGCGCCCGCTGCTCACCTGCATAGACTATGTTGATCATGAAGTGGATCGCCTGGCAAAGAACCTGACATTTAAGGAAAAATTCGATCTGAGCTACCAGGATTACAGCCATTGTATCGAACGCTTCAAACAACAGGGTATCGACTTTAATTTTTACAACAGCATCGCCATCATCCACGATGTTGAATTGCTTAGGAAAGCGCTGCAAATCGATCAATGGGTACTGGTGGGCGTGTCCTACGCAGCGGTGTATGCGCAATTCCTGGCGCGATACTTTCCTGAGACGGTAGAAGCATTAATTCTTGATAGCCCCGTATTCCCAGCTATTAAAATCCACCATAACTACCTGGAAAGAGTGTTGACACCCTACAGGCTGCTGTTCCAGAACTGTGGTGACGAGGATGGCTGCGCCGATGAAAATGAGTCCTTACAAATACAGGCCTTGTTCTGGGGGATACATAAGCACTTGAATAACCATCCCATCAATTTGATTTTTTCAAACCCCAACACGCGAAAAAAATTACCCGTGAGCTTTAACGGTGAACGATTCCTCAATGCGGTTTCCGAGGGTGTGTATGGTACACAAATATTTACACAGCTAAAGCAGATATTGATTGACCTCAATGTTGGCAATGCGCGCTCTGTTTATCCCTATTTTAAGGGCTACCTGGCATTTGCTTTGGATAAATTCTATGGCGATATCAGCGCTGAAGCGCACTATTGTTTTGAGGACAAACCATTCATCGATTTTGATTTAATACGCAAACTATCAAATGATTTACCACAAGGTTATATCCGAGAAACAGCCCAACTGGCGCTAGACCTGCCGGATTTCTGCGAGCAGATGGACATAAAGGCCGGCAATCCTGAACTGGGCAGAGCGGCCATCATTGACTCCCCCACCTTATTATTACAGGGCACACTGGATGCGATTACTCCGATGATCGATATTAAAAAACAAATAGCCAATTTTCGCCAAAGTGAACTGCTAACCTTTGATTTATCTCATGACATCCTGGGATCGTCTTCCTGTGCTGAAAAAATGGCAGCCATTTTTATAAAGAATAAAAAAATTGGCCGTAATGAAGAAACCTGTGAATGAGCGTAAGGTAAACCAGAAACATCCAGGAATTGATCAAACCTGGAAAGATGACATTTCTTGAGCACTTGATCAATGAAGAGTAGCAACCCCTTATAATCATATTTTGTATCACTGCTTTGGAGTACAATTCATAGTTGAAAAGTGAGGAGGGATTAAATGGATCAACCCAATAACAGGATAGAACGATGGTCGAAAATAGCTGCATTTGTTGCAACTCTAGCTACCATACTCAGCGGCCTCAGTGCCTTTCAAGTCAGTCGCTTCGAAACCAAACTCAAGGAAGTACAAGCTGAGCGCGAACTAAATTTCAGGATATACACTTCCATCGCCGACGCACTAGAATCTGGCGATCCCAAACGGGTAATGGCTGTGCGGGGAATTGTTGAAGCCATGGCATCTGACAATATCAAGCCTAAGTTCTTAGAGGCCCTGGAACCGGCCATCGTCAGTGTATACGAAGAAGAGCAACTCGCGCTAATCGAGACCCGACCAATTGACGAATCAGTAGATGACGAGGACACCGCGTCACCCGAAGCATTACCGGATGAAGAAGTTGAAGCCCCAACACCTGGGCCCACGCCCGCTGTGGCAGAGGGAACAACAAGCATTCCATGGGGGGACTGGGATTTCGACATTTTCTGGTGCGCAGGAGGTGGGCTTAACGCTGAGAACGACGCCAACAAGATACGCGCCTGGCTGCAACGTGATGGTGCTCAGGGGCGTATACGGACGCGAATTTTACCCAGCTCCATTAATCAGCAGGCTGGCTACAAGGTGAAAGGTTATGAGATACGTCGAAGCACAGAAGAGGCAGGAATGGCGAATCGCTTAGAAACTTTTTTACGCAACATAGAAGGCGTAGGTAAATATCCCTGGGTACAACGAACTACCACACAAAACACGCCTTGGTATATCAGTGTTTTTATATGTCCGCAAACGAGAGAATAACCAGGGTAAGTTACAAATTTAAATTCCCTAACTCACTTCAATTCCAGTAGTCTGGTTTCTGCCTGCATTTTTTGCTTTGTATAACTGCTCATCAGCCATCTTGATCAATTCAATCGGTGAATTAATGCTGACAGCTTCACGGAGAGTTGCAAGACCGATGCTTACCGTAAGGTATTGGGAGATATCGGATGTTTTATGAGGTATTTCTCTTTGTGCCACCTGCGCATGGATTGATTCCGCAATTGCAAAAGCGCCTTCCTGATCCGTTTCAGGAAGAATCACAGCAAATTCTTCACCACCATAGCGGGCCGGCAGGTCGGTTGACCGATTAGCAATATTTTTTAAAATCAGGCCAATGGTGCGCAAGCAGTCATCACCGGCAAGGTGCCCGTAGGTATCATTGAATATTTTGAAGTAATCAATATCCACCATTAAAAGCGAAATAGCTTGTTTTGTTCTGAAAGCGCGATGCCACTCCTGTTCGAGTTTTTTATCAAACCCCCTGCGGTTCGCAATATTGGTGAGTCCATCGATCAGGCTGAGCCGGGACAGTTCTTCATTGTTTTTTTGCAGGCTTTCAGCCATCTGGTTGAATTCATTGGACAGGACATTGAACTCAGTGACCATCGAATGTGTATCACTTCGGGCTTCCAGATCCCCCTTTGATAATTGTCCGGCTAACTGGACGAGTTTGAGTAACGGGGTGATGATAATTTTCTCACCTATTGTGTGTGCCACAAACAACGCCAGGACCAATGCGAGTGCAAGCAGCAACAGACTGTTTAAAGTAGCCTGGTTTACTGGAGCGAAAATATCCTTCTCCGGGATGCCGGACCAAAAATAGATATAGGGAGGCCCACCTGGCTCCAAACTGACCGGTTCGAAGGCAAAAATTCTTTTGATTCCATCGGAACCATTACTGGAAAATATACCCGACCCGTTTGTAGCACGAGCGTATTCCCAGCTTTTATACTTAATGGGTTGTCCCACCGGATTGGTATCATTCTTTTCGGGATAATAGAACAGACGTACTCCTTTGTGATCGGTAACCGCCAAAAAAGAACCTTCAGGAACTTCAGCCGGATTGAGGTAGCGTGTAAAACTGTTAAGTTTGAGAACGATGGTTAGAACCGCTTTGGGGTTTCCTTCGTTATCCAGCACCGGAATGGCAGCGGGAAATACAGGTTCTTTTTCACCCAACCGGGCTATCACATATTCACCAACCGCAAACTGTTTACTGTTGAGTGCTTCCCTGAAGTGTTTTCTGTCCGCCAGGTTGACGTTCACCTGGTCGCCGGTCCCGGATGTAATCACATTTCCGTCAAGATCAACCAGAGCCAGATTTTTGTAGAAAGGGTTCTGCTCTACATAGTCCTTTAAAATCCTGTTACTTTTGCTAATGTTTAGCTGCCTGATTTCCGGCAATCCGGACAGTAAAGTCAGTATTTGACGAGTGGAGCGGGTGATGGCTTTCTGTTGTTCTGCCATCCCCCGGACCGTCAGCGCAACCTTTTGTTTAGCGCTGGCGAGCTGTTCCTGCCGGTGCTCAAAGCCTGAGTAAAAGAGAATCGCGAATGCGGGCAATATCGATAAAAAAACCAGAAGGGTAAGACTTTTTCTGATGGATCCGATTCTGGAAAACAGCATGAGCAAAAAACCCCTTCAATTTTGTTCTTATTAAGGCAGCACTGTTGCGCCAGATTAACATGATGGTGTTCAATAGTCAGACTATAGACCAAAAACGG
>JANTFY010000229.1 GCA_024763185.1 Gammaproteobacteria bacterium
ACCTTGGCAATCGGAAAACCGGTCGCCTTCGATGCCAGCGCGGAAGAACGGCTGACGCGTGGATTCATTTCAATGATGATCATTTCACCATTGTCCGGATTAATTGCAAACTGCACGTTTGAACCACCGGTCTCAACGCCGATTTTGCGCAAGACCGCCAGCGAGGCATCGCGCATGATCTGGTATTCCTTGTCGGTCAGGGTCTGTGCCGGTGCCACCGTGATGGAATCACCGGTATGCACTCCCATCGGATCAAAATTTTCAATCGAACAGATAATGATGCAGTTGTCGTTTTTATCACGCACCACCTCCATTTCGTATTCTTTCCAGCCGAGAATGGAGATTTCCAGCAACACTTCCGTGGTCGGCGACAAATCCAATCCGCGTTTGACGATATCCTCAAACTCTTCCTTGTTGTAGGCAATACCCCCGCCACTGCCACCCATGGTGAAAGAAGGCCGTATGATGATCGGGTAACCGATCTGTGCCTGACCCTGCCAGGCTTCCTCCAGGCTGTGTGCGATGAACGACTGCGGAGTCATCAGGCCGATCTCGGCCATGGCCTTTTTGAATTGGTCACGGTCTTCCGCCATGTCGATCGCTTCTCGACTGGCGCCAATCAATTCCACACCATGTTTTTGCAGCACACCTTCACGTGCCAGATCCAGTGCACAGTTTAAGGCGGTCTGCCCACCCATGGTCGGCAACAGCGCGTCCGGTTTTTCCTTTTCGATGATTTTTTCCACCGCGGTCCAGTGGATAGGCTCGATGTATACCGAATCTGCGGTATCCGGATCGGTCATGATCGTGGCTGGATTGGAGTTGATCAGGATAACGCGAAAACCTTCTTCCTTAAGCGCCTTACAGGCTTGCGCACCGGAATAGTCAAATTCGCAGGCCTGACCAATGACGATAGGGCCGGCACCGATGATAAGGATGCTGTTGATATCTTGTCTGCGCGGCATTATTCGGCTCCTCCCCGATGAGCGTGACGCTGTTCGATGAGCTCGAAAAAATGATCGAATAACGGCGCCACATCGTGCGGTCCTGGACTGGCTTCCGGATGGCCCTGGAAACTGAATGCGGGCTTGTCGGTACGATGAACGGCCTGTAGCGATCCATCAAACAATGAACGATGTGTGGCGCTCAGGTTAGCCGGCAAACTCGCCTCATCAACCGCAAAGCCATGGTTCTGGCTAGTGATCATCACCACGCCTCTCTCCAGGTCCTGTACCGGGTGGTTGGCACCGTGGTGACCGAACTTCATCTTGATGGTTTGTGCACCACTGGCCAGGGATAACAGCTGGTGGCCAAGACAGATACCGAATACCGGCATATCGGTTTCAAGGATCTGCTGAATAGCCTCGATAGCGTAATCACAGGGTTCAGGATCACCCGGACCATTGGACAGGAACACGCCGTCGGGATTGAGCGCCATTACCTCGGCAGCGGATGTCTGTGCCGGCACCACGGTGACACGGGCGCCGCGCTCTGCCAGCATGCACAGGATGTTTTTCTTGATACCGTAATCGTAAGCCACCACGTGCCAGGGTAATTCGTTTTGCTGGGTATAGCCATGTTCCAGTGACCATACCGATTGTGTCCATTGGTAGGATTTTTCTGTGGTCACTTGCCTGGCCAGATCCATGCCCGCCAGCCCGGGAAAGGCCTTTGCCGCGGCTATCGCTTTGGCCTCATCAATGTTTTCACCGGCCATGATGGCGCCATTCTGGGCGCCCTTTTCTCTTAACAGTCGCGTTAACTGGCGGGTATCAATATCAGCAATGGCGACCACGTCATGATTCGCCAGGTATTGATCCAACGCCATCTCATTTCGCCAGTTACTGGCCAATAGCGGAAGGTCACGAATAATCAGGCCACTGGCATGAATCTGGCCGGCTTCTTCATCTTCCTGATTGGTACCGGTATTGCCAATATGTGGGTAGGTCAGCGTTATCAGTTGCCTGGCATAGGACGGGTCAGTCAGGATTTCCTGATAGCCGGTCATTGATGTGTTGAAAACCACTTCTCCCTGGCTGAGGCCGGAAGCACCGATAGAAACCCCTTTGAAAATAGTTCCATCCTGCAGGGCGAGTATGGCTGGTGTCGTCACAAGTTCTCCGCTGTTTATTTTAATCCGAAACAGGCTTTTACACCGTAATCTGGGCGCGCACAAAAATGGGAGGAGCGGTGGCTCATCCCATTAGAATAAAATGATGAGATAACGCTGAGAAACAGCATTTTCCTGAGGGCGCATTCTAAGTGAAAACTCGATGGAGTTCCATGCCGTAAACTTATTTTTTCGTGATCAATTGCTGTTCACAATATTGTACCGCCTGTAACATCTGGCTGGCATCGGCAAATCGCTGGTAGGTTTTTTTCTGCAGTGCTTTTTGCAGTACTTTCTTAATCGATGCGGGTACGGTGAGACGGTCGATATCAACCGCATCTTCCTGAATGCTTCTTTTCAATTCGGGCAATGCTTCGGCGTAAAAAGGCTGCACGCCGGAGAGTAGATGATAAATGGTCACGGCCAGCGAAAACAGGTCAGAGCGACCGTCAAGGCGCATACCTTCGAGTTGTTCCGGAGACATATAGGCGGGGGTGCCGATAATTTTTTTCTCACCATCCACGTTACGCTGACTGTTATAGGCTGCACCAAAATCGGTGATGATATAGTTTTTATGGTGCTGGTCGTACATGATATTGGCGGGTTTGATATCGCCATGCACGATGCCATTCTGGTGGGCTACCACCAGCGCCTCCAGCACACTGCGCATAATGCGCAAACTTTCAGCAGCCGTCAGTAGTTTCTTGCGACGCAGACGTTCAGACATCGGATAACCGGCAATGTAATCCATCGCGATATAGGCCTGGTCGTCGATGATGTCGGCATCATGAATTTTAACGATATTGGGATGCTCAAGATGCGATACGGTCAGTGCCTCATGCAGAAAGGTCATGATATCGCGTTCACCGCTATCATCATTCAGCCGCTGATTGAGAACTTTTAATGCGATATGTTTATGGGTCAACTGGTCCTGGGCTTCATACACCGTCGCCGTCGCACCGCGTGCCTTCTTGCCCAGCAGCTTGAAATGGCCAAACAGTTCTCTGACTTCTGTAATATCTGTCAGCGATAAATCCTGATCCATATCCTGGCTCATAATACAATCGATACGTTCAACAAAATCCTGTATACCTGGGTCGAACCTGACGAGCCATACGTACAGGATACGCGCCAGGCTCCAGTTCTTTTCCTGCTCGAGTATCAAACCCAGCTCATAGGCCAGTTCGAACAACTCATCCGAAAAGCGACAGTTTTCAAGCGTTAATACCGCTGTATTATAGTCTTTTTGCCGGATAAAGTGCCGCACCCTGTCTATTTGAACATTATTATCGGGGAACAGCAGATCCCTGATGTGCGGTAAGCGCGCCACCACATACAGTAACACCGTGGTAACCATGAAACTCAGGCTGGCCCATACCGCGGGTAACCAGACCTGCTGTAGAACCGCGAGCAGAATCTGTAACATCAACAGCCCGAAAACGACCAGTATGATAAAAAACAAAGACGGCCCGGAACTGTTGAGGTAAAACAAATCCCATAGAATCAGGGCAAAAACAGCAAATAAAACCAACTGATGCAGAAATACGGGGGGCTCACTGACCGCTAATGACAGGGTCAGGTCGAAAGCGGGCGTCAGCTCAAGCAGCTGTTGATAAAAACCACTTTCCATTACGGCAATATTCGAATTGAAACTGAGTAACCAGCTTAAAATAAAACAACATCCTGTCAGCACCATCATCCCTGTTCTGGACGAAGGACTAAAAAACATCAGGATTTATCAGGTACCTTTGGATTTGCTTATTCATCATAATTCAATACCGGTGCCAGCCATCGTTCGGTGTCAGACACGGTCATTTTTTTACGCCTAGCATAATCTTCAACCTGGTCTTTTTCAATCTTGCCCAGTCCAAAATAACGTGCTTGCGGGTGGGAATAGTAGAATCCTGACACAGAGGCCATCGGCAACATGGCAAAGGATTCGGTAATGCTGATATCGATGTGCTTGTCCGGTTCGATCAGATCCCACAACGAGGACTTCTCGGTGTGATCCGGACACGCAGGATAACCCG
>JANTFY010000230.1 GCA_024763185.1 Gammaproteobacteria bacterium
CCTTTATCGCAAGTACCCGATGATATGAATATCCTGTTGTCACAGGTCACGCCAGTTTTGAAAGCCGCCATGGGAAATTTGGGCGCAAATTTTCATTTTTTTGTTTACAGCGACAGGGCCCAAAGCGGAGATCGAATAATGAATCCCTATCTGAAAGGCGAATTGACCGTGTCCTTTAAATCCCAGGACGGCAGGCCGCAACAGGTCAGGTTTAAGACACCTTTAAATTCCTTGTACAAACCGAGAATATGTCCAAATGGAGAAGAGGCACATATCTCGTGGAATTACTGTCCCTGGTCGGGGGAAAAGCTTTAAGTGTATGGTTACCGAGTGGATCTGATAAGTGATCCTTTTTTTTCTGTCATTGATTCTGCTGGAAAAAATCGATGAATGATTCGATCGTGTGGGTCATTATCGTCGCATTTTACGCGCCGCTGCATTATCTACTGCCGGCGTTGTTCCTGTTTATTACCGGTAATGAAAGCGAAGAACTGCGTAAAAACCTGATCAAACGAGCTTTAATCGATTCAACCCTTTCCATGCTGTTGGCTTTTGTCATTGCCATCTTTCTGGTCAAAAGCGGTTACATGATCTGGGCCATGGTGGCCTTGTTTTGTTCCATGCCGGTGCCTTTTTTACGGGTTTTTACACATCGCAGTGAGATGTCTCAATGACCGGGTGCAGGCTATATCCAGAATCCTTTAATCCGAATGTGCAGCCAGAATTAAACCTGCACTGCACGACAGTTTTTTTTAACTTTACAAAGTCATAGCCGGTTAATCGCTGAATGTGGTCTTGCGTGGACGTTTTACCGCGTCTGGATAGTGTGTGGCCGGTAATACGCGGTTAAGGTCACCGCTGACCTGAAGGCGACAGGCCTGGCCCTGGCTTAAAATGCTTTCACCATCCTGGATATCCTGGATCAGCTGGCGTTCTTCGCCGCTGGCAAGTAATACCGTGTATTCAACCCCGGCCCTCTCATTCAGGTTATCCGAGGCATGCCGTCCGGCAGCGCCACCTAGCAAACCGCCGAGGTAGCGCACCAGCGGGCTGTCATTATTTTCAGATGTCGCCAGGGCGCCGACGATAAAACCGATGGCCTCTCCCTTGTCACCCGACCCGCTCTCGCGAATCATGACCTCGCGGGTGGAGATGACCGTGCACGGCAGGATGCGTTTGGTTTTGCCAATTTCAGTGGTTTGATACAGATCCTGGCTGACCTTGTCACTGGAGCAGGCACTGAGCAACAAAAACAGGCCGAGAAAGAAGAATGGTTTCATGCTGAAGTCCTGGTTCAAGAATTGCGTTCAGTATAAAACGTAATCCTTCAAAAGGCACTGTTAAGCTGAACGATGGTTTAAAAACGACCGGACTGGTAGTCCGAGAAGGCCTGTTTGATTTGCTGCTGGGTATTCATCACAAAGGGGCCGCCGCGGGCAACCGGTTCATTCAATGGTTGGCCGCTGATAAGCAGGAAACGGCTGCCATCAGCGCCTGCTTGGATTTCCAGCTCGGAACCCTGGTTCAGTATGGCCAGTTCATCCCTGTTGACTACCCTGGACTGTATCTGTGTCTGCCCGGTGATGCCGTAAATAAAAGCATTGTGGTTTTGGGCAATGGATTCCGACAGGGTGGCATTGGGCGCAAGCGTGACGTCCAGGTATAGCGGTTCGGTCAGTGGTTGCGTGACCGGTCCGGACAAACCCTGGGAGGTGGTACCGCTGATTACCCGAATCTGTGCCCCCTCGCGAATTTCCAGTGGTATTTGGGCAGCGTTGAATTCCTGGTATTTGGGATCATCCATTTTATGATCCGCCGGCAGGTTGACCCACAGCTGGAAGCCTTCCAGCAGGCCGTCTTCCTGCTCGGGCATTTCAGAATGAATAATGCCCTTGCCCGCTGTCATCCACTGGATGCCACCCGCTTCGATGACACCCTCGTGCCCGGCATTGTCCTGGTGGCGCATCTTGCCGTTCAACAGGTAGGTCACGGTTTCAAACCCCCGGTGTGGATGGGGTGGAAAACCCGCGATGTAGTCATCCGGGTTATCGGAACGAAAGGCATCCAGCAACAAGAATGGATCAAACATGTTCAGAGCCGGTTGTCCTATGACGCGAACCAGTTCGACACCGGCCCCGTCGGTGGCAGGCATGCCTTTGATGATTTGTTTTATCGATCTGTTCATGGTCATGCCCTGTCCACTGACCATTTGCCGGGGCCGAAAGCAACGATGAATAACAGGCCGCCACTAATGGCCAGGTTTTTCATGAAAAATATCATCTGGGTTTGATCGCCCAGGTTGTTGTGAAAAATGATAGCCGCCAACAGGCTGAATCCGGCAAGTAAAAAGGCCAGGATCCTGGCTTTCCAGCCTGCAAGCAGGGCCAGGCCACCGCCCAGTTCGAGTACTATGACCAGCGGCAGCAGCATGCCGGGGACGCCCATGCTGTCCATGTATGCCTGGGTGCCTTCGTAGCCACCGATTTTATTAAAGCCGGCCAAAATGAAAATAAGCGACATCAACACCCTGCCGAGCAGGGCGGCGCTGTTTTGTAAGTTATCTGACGGCATGATTTGCTCCTGGGTTGTTTAACATTTTTGGCCATTATATTGTTTTTAAATGCGAATTAATCTGTTTAAAATAGAAATAACTGTTGCAATTTATAGAACAATTCTGATCGCTACTCATTTTATTCGGTCAACAGCTTGTAGGAGGTTTATCAATGGTAGGGCGTTATGAACAATTGCAGGCCTTTGTCGAGGTGGTTGATCAACAAAGCTTTAGTGTCGCGGCTGAAAGGCTGGGCGTGGTCAAGTCGGTGTTGAGCCGGCGTGTCAGTCATCTTGAAGCGCGCCTGGGGGTAAAGCTGTTGAATCGAACCACCCGCAAGCTTTCTTTAACCAGTGCGGGTGAACAGTTATACCAACAGGCTTCGGTGTTGCTCGTAGATTTGCTGGAGGCGGAACAAAAGATTTCTGAAGAGCGGGTTTCCCTGTCGGGCCGCTTGAAAATTGCAGCGCCCCTGTCGTTCGGTGTTCTGCAACTGTCTTCGGCTATTGCGGAATTTATCGACGAACATCCCGAGATTGATATCTCGCTGGATCTGAATGATCGCGAGATAGATCCGGTAGCCGAGGGGTTTGATCTGACCATCCGTATCGGTGAACTTAAAGATTCCACACTGATAGCACGAAAACTAGGAGTAATTCGCTTCGTGACGGTGGCCAGCCCGGCTTACCTGCAGGCGCACGGCATACCCTCTCACCCGTCCGAGCTGGCTGCTCATGATGGTTTGTATTATTCCAATGTATCGGACAAGGGCCAGTGGAGTTACGTGGAAGGCAAACAAACGCTGGTGACGCTTCCCAGACACCGTTTGACAGCCAATAATGGTGATTTCCTGACGCGCGCCGCCATGAGCGGATTGGGTATTACGCAGTGCCCGACTTTTCTGGTGCATGATGATATACGAGCAGGAAGGTTAAACGTCATTCTTAGAGAGTATCATTCTAAAGGGGTTGGTCTGTATGCCCTGTTTGCACCGGGCCGTTTAATACCGAGGCGAAGCAAGGAATTGGTCGACTTTCTGCAACAGCAGTATGGTGATTCGCCGCTGTGGGATCAAAAAATTTAACCAGTTATCTACGTTTTATTTTGACCTTGAAGGTTATCTTAGGTTAAAAAAATAGCTTTAATTTTATAACATTACTAAAAAATGAGTTTTATTTTTAATTGTAAGGTTTACCGGGCCTTTTATTTGAAATAATATGGCTCTTCAATAAAAGAATAAATGTCATTCAGCCATGATCGGATGATAGCCTTTAAGGTAATAAAAAGGATAAAGGAGGATAAGCTATGCAACATCGAGGCAGTCAAAAATTAATGGTGGTCATGCTGAATGAGCTAATTAATCATTCGCTACCGCGTATTCTGGCGGTGCAGCAACACCTGCAACGGGGTGAATTGTTGACCGATACTGAAATACATTTCTTTTCCGATTCGCTGGATATGGTCAATCGCTGTTATTCGGCCTATCAAATGGATCCGCAGTGCAAGGCTATATTTACTGCCATCGCGCACCTGATGTTCAAGGTGATCAAG